>CAYRVY010000155.1:0-5441 GCA_964427695.1 uncultured Flavobacteriaceae bacterium | reverse complement strand
ATTACCGATAGGGAGAGTTCGGTTGTCATATCTATTATTATTTATTTAACTATCTTTGTTTTAGCTATTTATATCTCTATATTTTTATTTTATTCACAATTAATAAAATTGTATTGTTAGTAACTTGTTAATAACTTGAGAAAATTGCTAATATCCGAACGTGTGAACATTTTGATTATTGTGCTTTTTTTTGTGTGCAGAAAAATATTTTTTATTGTGTTGGAGCGCATATTTTTTTTATTTGTTTCTTATTAATAGTTTTTATAATATCTTTGCACTTATTTAGAATGAGTCTACTTAAATTTAGTTTATGATAAAAGTTACAGATATAGCCAAAAATAAAGTTCGTGAAATGATGCAAGACGATGGTTTTGATGCTAGCAAAGATTTTGTTCGTGTAGGTGTTAAAAGCGGAGGGTGTTCTGGATTATCTTACGATTTAAAATTTGATAAAAAAGAACATGATAATGATAAAATATTTGAAGATAATGACATCAAGATTATAGTTGATAAAAAAAGTTTTTTGTATTTGGTTGGAACCACGTTGGATTTTTCTGGAGGTATAAATGGAACTGGATTTGTATTTAAAAATCCCAATGCCAATAGAACTTGTGGGTGTGGGGAATCGTTTTCTTTATAGTTAAAAGTTGAAGGTTAAAAAGTTATAAAGTTATTGATATGACTAAGTTTAATTCATTTGAAGAAATTGTTTCGTGGCAAAAATCAAGAGAATTAAATTTAAATATTTATTCGTTAACTAATAAGAATGAAACTTTTAAAAAAGATTTTGGATTAAGAGATCAAATAAGAAGGTCAAGTATTTCTATTTCTTCAAATATTGCTGAAGGATTTGAAAGGCAAACAACAAAAGAATTTATACGGTTCTTATATATTGCGAAAGCATCGGCTGGAGAATTCCGTTCTCAATTGTATTTAGCATCAGATTTAAAATATATAACAAGCGGAGATTTTAAAAAATTAAAGTTAAAAGTAGATGAAATATCAAAGTTAATAAGCGGCTTGATTAAATACTTAAGTTCAACTTTATAACTTTTCACTTTACAACATTAAAACAGATATGAATAAATATACAGAAGACGATTTAAAAAAAGAACTGGAAACTCAAGAGTATGAGTATGGTTTTTATACCGATATAGAATCTGACACTTTCCCAAAGGGATTGAATGAAGATATTGTACGTGCCATTTCTAAAAAGAAAAATGAGCCACAATGGATGACAGACTGGCGGCTAAAAGCTTTTGATATTTGGCAAAATATGGAAGAACCTAATTGGGCCAACGTAACTTATGAAAAACCAGACTTTCAAGCTATTGCCTATTATTCTGCACCTAAATCTGTTGACCCTAATAAAACTTTAGATGATGTGGATCCTGACCTATTAGCCATGTATAAAAAGTTGGGCATTTCAGTTGATGAACAAAAAAAGATGAATAATATTGCAATGGATATTGTTGTCGATTCTGTTTCTGTGGCAACCACTTTTAAAAAAACCTTGGCTGAAAAAGGTATTCTTTTTATGCCAATTTCTGAAGCCATTCAAGAACATCCTGAATTGGTTAAAAAATATATTGGCAGTATCGTACCCAGAACAGATAATTTTTATGCCGCTTTAAATTCTGCCGTTTTCACGGATGGGTCTTTTTGCTATATCCCGAAAGGGGTAAAATGCCCTATGGAATTATCAACCTACTTTAGAATTAACGAAGGAGGTACTGGTCAATTTGAGCGTACACTTTTAATAGCAGATGAAGGCAGTTATGTAAGTTATTTAGAAGGTTGTACTGCACCAAGTCGTGACGAAAACCAATTACACGCAGCTGTTGTAGAACTTATTGCACTTGATGATGCCGAAATAAAATACAGTACTGTACAAAATTGGTATCCTGGTAATGCTGAAGGCATAGGTGGTGTTTTTAACTTTGTAACCAAACGGGGAATTTGTCATGAAAATTCAAAAATTTCCTGGACACAAGTAGAAACAGGAAGTGCAATTACTTGGAAATATCCAAGTTGTATTTTAAAAGGAGATAATTCTATCGGTGAATTTTATTCTATAGCTGTAACTAATAATTACCAGCAAGCAGATACTGGAACCAAAATGATTCATCTAGGTAAAAACACCAAATCCACTATTATTAGTAAAGGAATTTCAGCCGGAAAATCTCAAAACAGTTATCGTGGTTTAGTACAAATACATTCTCGAGCCGAAAATGCTCGTAATTTTTCGCAATGTGATAGTCTGTTAATGGGAAATAATTGTGGTGCACATACATTTCCATATATAGAAGTAAAAAACAAAACCGCACAAATAGAGCATGAAGCTACAACGAGTAAAATTGGTGAAGATCAAATTTTTTACTGTAACCAGAGAGGGATAGACACCGAAAAAGCAATTGCTTTAATTGTTAATGGTTTCAGCAAAGACGTTTTAAATAATCTTCCTATGGAATTTGCTGTAGAAGCTCAAAAATTATTAGAAATTAGTTTAGAAGGTAGTGTAGGTTAAACAGAAGTTTAATTAAAAATATTTCCTTCTCGATAGCTATCTGGATCACGGAAATGAAAATAGATTTTCAATGAAAAAAATAATTTTGTTAGTATTAGTTCTTTCAGCATTCATAAGTTGTAAAAATGATACAAAATCGATCCCGAAAGCTATTGGGAAAGAAAACATTTCAACTAAAGGTTCTGAAAAAACAGCAAAACAAAGTGATGGTCTAACACTATTAAAAGGTGACTTTATTTATTTTGCAGATGCTGCTGTGTTACAAACACATAAAGAAGTGTATGGTGTCGTTATAGACAAAAAAATGCATGAACTTGACAAACAAGTACAGCAATATAAAATTGAATTTACAGACATGGTTCCTGTAGAAATACGAGGGGAAATAATTCCAAAACCTGAAGACGAAGAAGGCTGGTCTTATCGTGTAGAAATTAAAGAAATATTAAAAGTTAGTAAACCAAATCCTGAAGCTAACGAAGTTATAAAAATAGGAAAAGAATAATATGTTAAAGATAGAAAATTTATATGCAAGTGTTGATGGTAAAACCATTTTAAATGGTATAAATCTTGAAGTAAAAGCTGGAGAAGTTCATGCTATAATGGGACCAAATGGCTCAGGAAAAAGCACATTGGCAACCGTAATTGCTGGTAAAGAGGAATACGAAGTAGGGAAAGGTAAAATTACTTTTGAAGGTCAGGATATAGACGAATTATCTGCCGAAGATCGTGCACACAAAGGCATATTTTTATCGTTTCAATATCCAGTAGAAATTCCAGGCGTTTCAGTTACTAATTTCATGAAAACAGCAATAAACGAAACTCGTAAAGCAAAGGGGTTAAAAGATATGCCAGCAAACGAAATGCTTAAGTTAATACGTGAAAAATCTGAGCTTTTAGAAATCGATAGAAAATTCTTGTCGCGTTCACTAAACGAAGGGTTTTCAGGAGGTGAAAAAAAACGTAACGAAATCTTTCAAATGGCTTTGTTAGAACCAAAACTGGCAATTCTTGATGAAACCGATTCTGGTTTAGATATTGATGCAATTCGTATTGTATCTAATGGTGTTAATAAGCTAAAAAACGAGAACAATGCTATAGTTATTATTACACATTATCAACGCTTGTTAGATCATATTGTTCCCGATTTTGTACATGTAATTTATAATGGTAAAATTGTAAAATCAGGCACAAAAGAATTGGCTTTAGAACTTGAAGAAAAAGGTTACGATTGGATTAAACAGGAATTGAATGTATAAATTAGTTAACAGTAAACAGTCTTTACTTTTATAAATTGAAGACTGAAAACTGAAAACTGAAGACTAAAAAAATGGATTTAAAAGAAAAACTAATATCATCATTTCTTGCATTCGAAAATCAAATGGATGTTGACACTTATGTACACGACATTAGAAGTGAGGCTATAAAAACATTCGAAAACAAAGGCTTTCCAACAAAAAAAGATGAAGACTGGAAATACACATCGCTAAATCGGCTTTTAAAAGAGGACTATACTTTATTTCCTGAAAAAGAAAACAATCTTGAGTATAGAGATATAAAAAAATACTTTATTCACGATATAGATTCTTACAAAATTGTGTTTATTGATGGAGAATACTCTTCTTATTTTTCTGAAACCACACACGATGGCATGGATATTTGCTTAACTTCAGCGGCACTATCTAAACCAAAATACCGATTAATAATTGAAAACTATTTTAATAAAATAGCCACAAAAGACAGTTTAACATCTTTAAATACTGCATTTTCAAACGAAGGTGCTTATATTCATATTCCAAAAAATAAATTGGTAGAAAAACCAATTCAAATTATATACTTCTCTACAGGAAATGAAGCTGCTTCAATGCTACAACCACGTAATTTAATTGTAGTGGACGAAAATTCGCATGTTCAAATTATTGAGCGTCATCAAAGTTTAACAGGCAATCCTGTACTTACTAATAGTGTGACAGAGATTTTTGCAAATAAACGTGCTATTGTAGATTATTATAAGATGCAGAACGATAATAAAAACGCATCTTTAATCGATAATACCTTTATTAATCAAAGACGTGAAAGTATTTGTTCGGTGCATACCTTTTCTTTTGGAGGGAAGCTAATACGCAACAATCTTAAGTTTTACCAAAATGGCGAACGTATTAATTCTGTTCTAAAAGGGATTACTATTATTGGCGATAAGCAACATGTTGACCATAGTACCTTGGTAAAACATATTGAGCCTAATTGTGAAAGCCATCAGGACTACAAAGGTATATTTGAAGATAATTCAGTTGGTGTTTTTAATGGTAAAGTAATTGTTGAAAAAGAAGCACAAAAAACCAACGCTTTTCAATCCAATAATAATATTTTGCTTAACGACAGAGCAACGATTAACGCTAAACCTCAATTAGAAATTTTTGCCGACGATGTAAAATGTTCTCATGGCTGTACTATTGGTCAATTAGACGAAAACGCAATGTTTTATTTGTGCTCTAGAGGAATTCCAAAAAAAGAAGCAAAAGCTTTATTAATGTATGCTTTTTCTAATAATGTTTTAGAAAGTGTTAAAATCCCTGAACTTAAACAACGCATTAATAAAATAATAGCTACCAAACTTGGTGTCAATATTGGGTTTGATCTTTAATAATGAAATCTACAATTCAACATATAGATTTTAATGTCAAAGAAATCCGTAAAGACTTTCCTATCCTATCCCGAAAAGTAAATGGAATCCCTTTGGTATATTTTGATAATGCTGCAACATCACAAACTCCGCAAGTTGTTATTGATGCTATTGTAAACTATTATTCTACTATAAACGCAAACATACATCGTGGTGTACATACATTAAGTCAGGAAGCTACTGATGCTTATGAACAAGCACGACAAAAAATTCAAACGCATTTTAATGCTAAAC
>CAYRVY010000154.1:0-5464 GCA_964427695.1 uncultured Flavobacteriaceae bacterium | reverse complement strand
TTAACCAAAATAGCAGACTTAAATAATAGACTTAAGAAAACTATTTATTAATCAAGGCTATGTTCTAAAAAACGACTGACGCAGTATATCATTAATAATCAGAATTTTACATTCGATTCTTTATGTGCCAAGCGACAATATATAATTCATATTAGAAAAACACCGCATAAAACAGCCATATATTAGAACATAGCCTTAATCAACCTATATATTACATACTAAAATTGATGTAGGTTTAAAACAAGTTAGCACAAATACTGAACAAAATGTGAGAATATCGAAATATAGACTTAAAATACAAGTGGTCAAAACTCAAAACCACTATAAAAAGAAGTGAGCGTAAAGCCAAAATACGAAATGGAGGTTAACTTTAAACTTATTACTATGGATAATTTTAAAAAAGGTCTTTCAATAGTAGAACTTGAAGAAAGACACGAAATGTCTACTCTATCTTTAGATGACTATTCCGCTGTAGAAATCGAAAGATGTCGTGACAGATGTTCTTTTGAAGAAGCAGGTTAAGAATAACTTTTAGATTATAGGGTGTGTAATCTACACACCCTATAATCTAAAAATACTTGAATTTAAGAAATAGTGATTTGTGATTAAAAAAGTAGAATATACAATAGAAGATACAGAAAACGAGGGGATAATGCTTTTGTCTGTAGGAAATAATAAATATTATATTGGTGAATCTATCTCAATAATATTTGAATTGTTCGTAAAAGAAACTACTATTAAAAATATAGTTAAAAAATTAAACTTAAATACCAATAGTAACGACTTTAATGAAAAATTAGTTAAAATAGTAATAGATGAAACAATAAAACCAATTATCAAAAGGCGAGATGAAACAATAAAATTATCTGTTAGAAAAATATTTAAAATATTAAATCCAATAAAATTTGAGAGTTTCTTTTTAAAATTTACTTTTTTATTTAACAAATCATTTTTTTATAGCGTTTTATTTGTTATGTTTTTGATAAATCTGTTTTTTCATTTGTTATTTGTTAAACCTGATGTTTCAACTAATATATATCAATTTCTTATTATGATAAGCAGTATTATTATAATAGTATTGATTCATGAAATTGGGCATGCTGTTGCTTCTTTCCATTTTAAAATTAAGCCGAAAGAAATTGGATTTGGTTTATATTTCATCTTTCCTGCATTCTATATTGATTTAACTGAAATATGGAAGTTAAAGAAAGGGAGTAGAATCATAATCAATGGAGCTGGTATCTATTTTCAATTAATTGTAAATTCATTTCTAATAGCATTATTCTATACCAATATTTTTAATAATTACACTCTTTATGTAATTATATTTTCCAGTCAAATAATCTGTTTATTTAATTTAAACCCGTTCTTTAAATTTGATGGATATTGGATTTATACAGATTATTTTAACATTCCTAACTTGAGAAAACAAACTCTTGATTTATATAATGACTTCACAAAAAGAATCTCAATTAAAGACAAAAAATTATCATTAATAGTATACGCAATATTATATTTAATTTTTGTTTGTTACATATTTTATAGAATCGGAGACTTTGTTTTTATACAACATGAATTTATATATAAAAATTTATACAATAATAACACTTCAAATATTACTATTAAAAACTGGCTACTATTTGTTCTTTCACTTGTGTTGATTTACATGATATTAATTAAAATTTACAAAATTTATAAAACCTATTTTTATGAAAAATAAAAACCTATTTAAATCCCCGTTTTTTACTGTACAATATCGTGACCAAATTTTAACAGACACTATTTCTGGTAGAAAATATAAAGTAGGAAAAGAAATTATTGAATTTGCAAACTCGTATATTGCTACTGAAAATTGTATTGAACAAAGTGAACTTATAGTAAATAAATTATATTCAATAGGTTTTTTAGTAAACAAAACAGAATTAAAAAAAATTACATATAAATTAAAATTACAGAATGACCCAATATTTGGTTTTGATTCTTATAAGGAAGAAGAAGCAAAAAGAAATATTGTATTTATAGGTGTGTCTTTTGGAAGTGGTAACTATACTTCAAATGAAACAAGAAAATTCCCTGAATTTTTCAGAAAAATGTGTAAAAATCAAAAATTAATATTTAATAATAATTTTAACCAATTAAACTCTAAATTCCTTTCGTCTTTCCCTCAATATTGCCAAACTAATTTAAAAACGAACTTAAGCAACAATTTTGTAAAAGATGCAGGAAATATTTATATTCATAAATATGAAACACGAAAAAGTATCTATGAAAAAATAGAACTAATTTCAAGTAAATTCTTTAAAAATAAAGATGTTCCGTTCTTTATAGGTGGTGACCATTCAATAACATATCCAATAATCAAATCAGCATGTCAGAGTTATAAAAAAATATGTGTTATTCATTTTGACGCACATACAGATACTTATAATTCTATATCTAACGAGATATTGGAAAATAATCAATTACATCATCATGGTAATTTCGTAAATAAAATTTTAAAATTAGATAATGTTATTAAATATTATCAATTTGGTTTAAGAGGATTAATTAATTCTACGGGGATTGAACATGAAAAAATAAATTCATATTGGGCACACAGTCTTAAAGAAAATATTGACAACATTAAATTATCATGTGAAGAAAATTATTATATAACATTTGACATTGATGTTCTTGATCCTTCTTTTGCACCTGGTACTGCAACTCCAGTACCAAATGGTCTAAATATTTCAGAAGTTTATGCTCTTTTTAATAATATTTTAAAAAATAAAAGAATTATTGGACTTGATTTTGTAGAAGTTAACCCCAATAAGGACATCAATAATGTAACGATGAACCTTGCTATTGAGTTAATATTTAGGTTGTTTAGTTACATAAAACTTTAAAATTATGGACAAATTTAAATCAAGAGTAAAGAGATTGAAAAATAATATTTTCAATGCAGATAAAAAAAATGAAGAAAAATATAGTAAAAGTTTTGCTTTTACTTCGGCTAATCTAAATACTTTTCTTCCGTCAATTAACATTAAGGAACATAAAAAATTTTACAAAAATTGTCTATACAATCAACATTTATCAAATATAGAAGAAGATGATATAAACACTATAGATTCTTTGAGTATCGTTAATGATACTTCTTTTAAAAATATTACCGAAATTAAACATTTACAAAAGCCTAAAATATTCACAACATTTCATTTAGGTTCATATAGAATATTAAACTCTTTTCTTACCAAACATGGTTTTAATTCAACTTTAATTGTTGATGAAGAAGTATATTCAACACAAAAAGAGACATTTCTTAAAGGTTGGAAAATAGTTGATGATTATTATAAAAATAATAGTTCATTTACTGTATTGAATGCTGAAAAAAGAAGTATAATTCTTACTTTAATGCGATTGATGAAAACTAATAATGTTCTAATTGTATATTTAGACGGAAATACAGGAACGGGAAAAAAATTAAACAAAAATCCTAATCTAACAACAATAGAATTTCTTAAAAATAAAATGTTTGTTCGAAAAGGTTTTGCTTTCTTATCTAATATTCTAAAAGCAAATATTATACCTGTATTAAGTTATCGTAATAATGGAAAAAATAATCTCCATTTTTATAAAGAAATGCCATATAATGCAACTATTTCAAGAGAGCAATCTATCAATAAAATCATAAATTATAATTTTAAAAATTTTGAAAAGCACTTATTAAAATACCCTGAACAATGGGAAGGGTGGTTTTATATGCAAAAATGGTTTGATTTAGCTAAATTCAAAAAGCAACCATATAGCAAAATTAATGATATAAAAGGCATCGTAAATTCCAAGAGATATATTCCGTTCAAATATTGTGTAAATAAATATTTTCTTCTAGATAAAACTGATTTTACATCTTATCCTATTTCACATGGAGTTTATAAAAATTTATGGAATAACACTATTGAGTTTATGGACAGAAAAAGTAAATCTGAATTAATAAAAATAAATGCAATAATATAAAAAATGGGAAAAAAAATATCAAAGTTTGTTTTAACAGCAATTATTATTTTTTATTCCTGTTCATCAAAAAAAATGGGGACATCTCAAAAAAAGTATTCAAATCTATTTCTGACAACATTGGAGAGTTCTGATGTAGGTAAAGTTTCTTTCTATATGAGTTATAAAGAAGACGATAATCTTTTTGAAATGTATACTCAAAAAAACGCCGATATAAAATTATTTGGATTTTTTAAAGCAATGGGAGGAAGATTGTTTATGGCTTCTATGAAAAAAGGATCTTTATTACACATAAAGGGAATCATTAGAAATGATTCATTGATAGGTAAGTTGACGTCTCCTTTAGGTTCTTTTGATTTTATTTCAATAAAAAAGAACGATTCAATAATTGGTAAGTTGGTATATATGGATAAAAAAATAGGAACATTTAAGTCTGCTTTATCAGGGAACAAAATTAAAATAAGAGATTATAAAAAACTTATAGATAAAGCAATTAATATTACAGAATCTAACATATATAATCCTAATTTAATAAAAACAGATGATTGGAATAGATTTAAGAAACAAATTACAAAAAAATCTACTTATTTTAATGATGATTTAGAGTTAGTAACTTATTTTTTTTACACATCAAACAAGTTACCATTCTCACATTACAATTTGCTAAATAAAGATTATTCCTCTATAAAAAACAAAGGAGAAATACTTTATGAAAAACTATCTGATAAAACGGTTCTCTTAAAAATTCAAAGTTTTAATAATAATAAAGACACCCTTAAGTCTACCATTATAGATATAATTAACAGTAATTATCAAAACCTTATAATTGATTTAAGAAACAACAATGGAGGCAATATAGAATCTGCATTAACATTAGTATCATATATCATCGATAAACCATTGCATGGTGGGTATTTTATTACTCAAAAATGGTATAAAAACAATACTAATGATACCCCTAATAAATCAAATACAAGTAATTTTCCTGTGTTTTCAAAAGCAAACTATAATCTTCTCATACAAGGAATACATGGCCACGAAGGATTAATACTACAAGTTAATCCAGCTGATAAATATTTTAAAGGCAATGTTTTTATTTTAACGAATAAATCAACTGCAAGCACTTGTGAACCTATAGTTTATGGCTTAAAGGTCAATAAAAAGGCAATCATAATTGGAGAAAAAACAAGAGGTGCAATGTTAAGTGCTGAGCCATTTAAACTATTTGATGGTTTTAAGTTGTTTTTACCAACCGCAGACTACTATACATCAGATGGTAAAAGACTTGATAAAATAGGTGTTATTCCGTCTTTTGAAACGGAATCTAATAATGCTTTAAATTATGTGTTGGATAACCTTATAGAATAATGTACTTGTGCTAACAATCGTAATCGTTGCACAAGTCCCAATAAACAGTATTTAGGGCTTCCTCAATAGAGGTTTAATTATTTGATGTTCAGTAAAATAAATC
>CAYRVY010000153.1:0-5488 GCA_964427695.1 uncultured Flavobacteriaceae bacterium | reverse complement strand
TAATAAAATATAAGAAATGAACCGAGCTAAACTAATTTTAAATATTTACTATAACAATGATTAGCGAACACATTTCACCTTTAAAAAACAATAAAATATAAGAAATGAATCAACCACTTGCTTATGTTCATCCAGATGCAAAAATTGCAAAAAATGTTGTTATTGAGCCGTTTACAACCATTCATAACAATGTTAAAATTGGTCAAGGTACATGGATAGGCTCAAATGTAACTATAATGGAAGGTGCCAGAATTGGAAAAAACTGTAATATTTTTCCAGGATCGGTAATTTCGGCTATTCCGCAGGATTTAAAATTTAATGAAGAAGAAACTACTGTAGTGATTGGAGATAATGTTACCATTCGCGAATGTGTAACTATTAATAGAGGTACGGTAGATAAAATGAAAACAGTAATTGGAGATAATTGCCTCATTATGGCATATTGTCATATTGCACATGATTGTGTTGTGGGTAATAATTGTATTTTTTCTAATAATAGTACATTAGCAGGTCATATTACGGTTGGCGATTATGTTATTTTAGCAGGAATGACAGCTGTTCACCAATTTTGTGCTATTGGAAATCATGCTTTTGTTACTGGCGGCACTTTGGTAAGAAAAGACGTTCCTCCTTATGTAAAAGCAGGTAGAGAGCCTTTATCGTATGTGGGTATAAACTCGGTAGGCTTACGCCGAAGAGGTTTTTCTTCTGAAAAAATTAGAGAAATTCAGAATATATACAGACTATTGTACCAAAAAAATTACAACAATACCCAAGCTTCAGAAATTATAGAAGCCGAAATGGAAGCAACTCCAGAACGGGATGAAATACTACAATTTATAAAAAATTCACATCGGGGTATTATGAAAGGGTACTTCACATCAAATTAATACAACATAAAAAATGGCAAGCACTTCAGATATTAGAAACGGATTGTGTATAAAATACAATCATGATATATATAAAATTATTGAGTTTTTACATGTAAAACCAGGCAAAGGTCCAGCATTTGTAAGAACAAAACTTAAAAGTGTAACTAATGGAAAAGTTATAGATAATACATTTTCTGCTGGACATAAAATAGATGAAGTAAGAGTAGAAACACATCGATTTCAATATTTATACCCTGAAGGAGAGGTTTTTCATTTTATGAACGTTGATGATTATAATCAAATTATAATAAACAAAAGTACTATTGATAATCCAGGATTAATGAAGGAAGGAGAAATTGTTACTATCATTATCAATTCTGAAGATGATATGCCACTTTCTGTAGAAATGCCAGCCAGTGTAATCTTAGAAGTTAAATCTACAGAGCCAGGAATAAAAGGAAATACAGCAACAAATGCTACAAAACCAGCTATTGTTGAAACTGGAGCTACAGTAATGGTACCTTTATTTATTAATGAAGGAGACAAAATTAAAGTAGAAACCGAGAAAGGAACCTATAAAGAACGTGTTAAAGAATAACTTAATTTGAAGTTCCATAAACCATACACCTTAAGTCAAATAGCAGAAATTATTAATGCTAAATACGTTGGTAAAGATGATTTTCCTGTGTTAGGGATGAACGAGATTCATGTAGTTTCTTCAGGTGATATTGTTTTTGTAGATCATCCAAAATATTATGATAAAGCATTACAATCGGTTGCAACAGTAGTCTTAATAAACAAAGAAGTAGAATGTCCTGAAGGTAAAGCCTTATTAATATCTGATGACCCTTTTAGAGATTTTAATATTTTAACTAACTATTTCAAACCGTTTCAACCTTTAAATTCAAATATATCTAAAACTGCTAAAATTGGCAAAAATACAATCATTCAGCCTAATTGCTTTATTGGCAATAATGTAGTTATTGGTAATGACTGTTTAATCCACTCAAATGTTAGTATATACGATGATAGTATTATAGGTAACAATGTTACTATTCACGCAGGAACAGTTTTAGGAGCTAATGCATTTTACTACAAAAAAAGACCTGAAGGACATGATCGATTGTTATCTGGAGGCAGAGTTGTAATTGAAGATAATGTAGATTTAGGAGCATTGTGTACTATAGATAGAGGTGTTACAAACGACACAGTAATAGGAAAAGGCTCTAAATTAGATAACCAAGTACAAATTGGTCATGATACTGTAATTGGTAAAAACTGTTTAATAGCGTCACAAACTGGTATAGCTGGTTGTGTGATAATTGAAGATGAAGTCACTATTTGGGGACAAGTAGGTGTAAAAAGCGGTATTACAATTGCAAAAGGAACAGAGATTTATGCACAATCCGGCTTGGGTAATTCTACAGAAGAAAACAAAACCTATTTTGGATCTCCAGCTTCAGAAGCCAGAGAAAGGTTTAAAGAAATGGCATACATTAGAAAGATTCCAGAAATTTTAGAAAAATTAAAGAAGAAATAGTAATAAACTAACTTTAAATTAAGTTAAAAAATTACTTTTGTCACATCATAAAAACAATATACAAATGAGCGTTTTAGTAAATAAAGATTCAAAAATAATTGTTCAAGGATTTACAGGAAGTGAAGGTACGTTTCATGCCACACAAATGATTGAATATGGAACTAATGTTGTTGGAGGTGTAACTCCAGGTAAAGGAGGACAAACACATTTAGACAGACCTGTTTTTAATACTGTTGAAGATGCTGTTAATGAAGTAGGAGCAGACACTACTATTATTTTCGTGCCACCAGCTTTTGCTGCAGATGCCATAATGGAAGCAGCAGATGCAGGTATTAAAATAATTATTACAATTACTGAAGGAATTCCTGTTGCAGACATGATTACTGTTGCAAACTATATAAAAAATAAAGATTGTCGCCTTATTGGTCCAAATTGTCCAGGAGTGATAACTCCAGGTGAAGCTAAAGTTGGTATTATGCCAGGGTTTGTATTTAAAAAAGGGAAAGTAGGTATAGTTTCTAAATCTGGAACATTAACTTATGAAGCTGCAGACCAAGTTGTTAAACAAGGTCTCGGAATAACTACAGCAATTGGCATTGGAGGAGATCCAATTATTGGCACTACAACAAAAGAAGCTGTAGAAATGTTGATTAACGATCCCGAAACCGAATGTGTTGTAATGATTGGTGAGATTGGTGGGCAATTAGAAAGCGATGCTGCACTATGGTATAAAGCAAATGGAAGTAAAAAACCAGTTGTAGGATTTATTGCTGGCGAAACAGCACCTGCTGGACGAACAATGGGACACGCAGGAGCAATTGTTGGAGGAAGCGATGATACTGCTCAAGCAAAAAAGAAAATTTTAAGAGAATGCGGTATTCATGTTGTTGACTCTCCTGCAGAAATTGGAAAAAAAGTTGCTGAAGTAATGGCATAAATAATACTGTTAAACTGTTCAAAACCTCACAAATTTATGCTGAATTTAGTTCAGTAATTTGTGAGGTTTTTTTATTTGATGCAATTTGTAATTGTTATATTTGAAATGAAAATGAATAGCCAACTAAATTAGACGATTGTAAGAAAAACATATTCGTGTATTCGTGGCAAAAAAACTATTTAGATGAAATTATTAGAAGGAAAAACAGCTATAATTACTGGAGCTAGTCGTGGCATTGGAAAAGGTATAGCCAAAATTTTTGCAGAGCAAGGTGCAAATGTTGCATTTACATATAGCTCTTCTGTTGAAGCGGCTCAAGAATTAGAAAAAGATTTAAAAGCTTTGGATGTAAAGGCTAAAGGCTACCAAAGCAACGCAGCAGATTTTAACGAAGCACAGGATTTAGCTACCGAAGTTTTACAAGAATTTGGAAGCATTGATATTCTTGTAAACAATGCAGGAATTACTAAAGACAACCTCCTAATGCGTATAAGCGAAGAAGATTTTGATAAAGTCATTGAGGTAAATTTAAAATCGGTTTTTAACCTTACTAAAGCTGTTATTCGTCCAATGATGAAACAGCGCAAAGGCTCAATTATTAATATGAGTTCGGTAGTTGGAGTAAAAGGAAATGCTGGACAAACAAACTATGCTGCATCAAAAGCTGGAATTATTGGGTTTTCTAAATCTGTTGCATTAGAATTGGGATCAAGAAATATTAGAAGTAATGTAATCGCTCCTGGGTTTATAGAAACCGAAATGACCGCAAAATTAGATGAAGCTACTGTTGATGGTTGGCGTAATGCAATCCCATTAAAACGAGGAGGAACTCCTGAAGATGTTGCAAATGCCTGTGTGTTTTTGGCTAGCGATATGTCGGCATATATTACAGGACAAACGCTAAATGTTGATGGTGGAATGCTAACTTAATTAATTTGTCATTCCCTCGAAGGAGGGAATCTTTTGCATTTTAACGCAAAAGTTTCATATGGAAACACAAACTTTATTATATATCATTATAGCTGGAATAGCAGCGCTTTTATTAGCGCTGTTTCAGTATTTATATAAAGTCAAAAGGAACAGGCTAAATATAGTTTTTACTTTTTTAAGATTCATTACTATATTTTCAATTTTACTACTGCTTATTAATCCAAAATTTGAACAAAGCAAATTTTATACAGAAAAACCTAATCTTATAGTAGCCATAGATAATTCAGAATCTATAAAACATCTAAAACAAACTGAAAATGTAAAATTGCTTCTTGAAAATTTAAAACAGGATAAATCTTTAAATGAAAACTTTAATGTAGCGTATTACACATTTGGAAAAGATTTAAAAACTCTGGATTCGCTTAATTTTAACGAAACCCAAAGTAATATTACCAATGCCTTTAATGGACTTTCTCAAATTTATAGAAATACTGTTGCTCCTGTAGTTTTAATAACAGATGGCAATCAAACCTATGGTAAGGATTATGAGTTTTCACAACAACTTAAACAACCTGTATTTACAATAATTCTTGGCGATACACTCACATATTCCGATTTAAAGATTCAGCAACTAAATGTGAATAAATATGTATATTTAAAAAATAAATTCCCAGTAGAGATTATTGCAGTTTATAGCGGAACCGAAAATGTTAATTCTCAATTAATAATCACATCTGGAACTTCGACTGTTTTCAAAAAAAACTTAAGCTTTTCTGAAACACAAAACTCTCATATTGTCGATATTACAATACCTGCAAGTAGAGTAGGAGTTAGTACTTATAAAGTTACGATTACTCCTTTAGAAACAGAGCAAAACAAGGCAAACAATATTAAGCCCTTTGCTGTTGAAGTTATAGATGAAAAAACTAATGTTGCAATTATTAGTGATATTATACATCCCGATTTGGGAGCTCTAAAAAATGCTATAGAAAGTAACGAACAACGCAGTGTATCTATTTTAAAACCGAACGCTTTTTTAGATAGAAAAGATGATTTTCAGCTTGCGATATTATATCAACCCAACACAAAATTTAAAGCTGTTTTTGAAGAAATTGAAAAAACCGAAACTAATAAATTTGTTATAGCTGGCACACAAACACAATGGTCTTTTTTAAATGGAATTCAAACTAATTATTCTCAAGAGATTAC
>CAYRVY010000152.1:0-5529 GCA_964427695.1 uncultured Flavobacteriaceae bacterium | reverse complement strand
TTTTTTAATAGTACAACCTTTGAAAGCGAAGAAGTAAGTTTAAATAGTTATAGCCTCTTAAATTTTTATATAAGTCATAAGATTATTAACAATAAACTGATGCTTTTTGCAAATGTTACCAATATATTAAACGAATATTACGAAGAATTATTTGGTTACACAACCAAAGGAAGAAATGTAAATATTGGGTTTAATTTGAATTTTTAATCTAAAAACATAACGTCATTGCGAACAAAGTGAAGCAATCTGTTTCTTTTTGTAAGATAACCACGTCGTTTCTCTCCTCGTTATGACGTTATATTTATTGATTGAATTTCAGTCTTTCAATAACTTCTTTTGGAAGTTTTTTATCGATAAACATATCTTTAGTAAAAGGTGTAAAATCGTTGCTGTCTCCTATAAGTTTAACTTCTTGCAAAATTGGGTAAGAGATTCTTCCAGAGCCTAAGATATCTGCAATAGCAGCAGCAAATAAAGGTTCGTTAACATTACCAAGAATTCCTAAATTACCAAAATCTTCTGCTAATGTAATATCTGGGAATAGACCATCGTCATAATCGGTATTACCAACAACGTTTAAGGATTTTAATACTAAAGGTTGCATTGCATAAGTATGATTAGGATTGGCATCTTCTTTACCAAAATTATCAGAATCATAAAGTGTAATAGAAGCTTGATATTTTCCAGTTGTTGTTGTACCAATTTGTACAACATTAATATAAGGGTCTAAAGAATTAATAACCAATTCACTCGCAGATGCTGAACTCCCAGTAGTTAAAATATAAACTTTAGAAAGGTTTAAACTATTTAAAGAGGTTCCATCATCATTATTGGTAAACCTGTTAATTAAAAATTCTGGATTGTCTTCAAAAAAAGCAGCTTGTAATTCACTATTCCATTGTTCGGTTGAATAAATTTTACCAGTAAATTGTCCAGTTATCATACTCGATAAAAGAATAGAGGTATTTACCGAACCTCCTGGATTATATCTTAAATCTAGAACTAAATGTTGTATATTATTGGATAAGAAATTTCCAAAAGCTGTATTTAGTTGGCTATCGAAATCGGCAGTAAATCCATTATACATTAAATAACCAACATTTTCTCCACCTACATCAATAATTTCAGTTTTAAAAACAGGGTTTTTTGTATAAGCCATTTTAGTTAAAGAGACACTTTCAGTTCCTGGAATTACTGTGTCGTCACTAGTATCAGGTGTACCGTTATTATTGTATGTTGCTAAATTTATAGAATATGTGTCAGCCGATAAAAGACTACTAAAATTTGATACAGTCAAAGAAGTACCATCTATACCATCAAAAACATCACCACGTTGCAATCCTTGAGATTCAGCACTTGTATTAGGTAGAATATATCTTATATAACCAAAAACGTCAGTACTGCTTCCTGGCACAAGCCTTAACCCAAATTCCATTCCATTACTTGTTACTATTCCGCTAAATAATTGTTCGAGTGCGATATAGTCGTCAACTATCCAACTATATTTATCAACGGTTTGCCTTTGATAAATCACACTTTCAAATAAATCTTCAGGAGTAGAGAAACTGTTTAAATAATTGGCGTATTCTTGGTTGGAAGAAAACCTATCGTTTGCAAGATCTGGAATATTATCTTTATATAAATAGACGACATTCATGCCTTTCCACACAAAATCATTTATTTCACTGGCAAGAATAAGGTTGTCATCTCTATCGTCATTAAAACAACTTGTGGTAAGTCCTAGTAACATAATTACCAGAAACACATTTAGGGTAAATCGCATAGCTTAAATTTTTCTTTTAAAACTTTAAAGTTAGTTACATTATTGCAAAATAAAAATTTTAATTCTCGCAAAGACGGGAATCTTTTTAAATGTAAGATATTAATGATTAAATTTATTAGAGTTAAAAAAATAAAACTTATGATGTAACAAAATGCAGCTTGCCTCGTCATAATAACAAATAGCAGAAAACTATTTTATCCTTTTGTATTAATAATGTCCTCTGGATTAAAAAGGATTAATCAACCAAAAAATGACACAGTCGGAGTTTTTATCCATAGTATTACCTTTTAAAGACAAGGTATTTCGTTTAGCAAAACGATTGTTGGTGTCGAAGGAAGAAGCCGAAGATGCAACACAGGAGATATTGCTAAAACTGTGGAATAAAAAAGAGCAGATACAAGATTATAAAAATGTAGAAGCTTTCTCAATGACAATGACAAAGAATTTTTGTCTTGATAAATTAAAATCTAAACACGCACAAAATTTAAAAATTGTGCATAATAATTATCAAGATAATAATGTATCGCTACAGAAACAGATAGAATTAAATGACAGTTTAAGCTGGGTTTCTAAACTAATGGAAGAGTTACCAGAACAGCAAAAAATAATTTTACAACTTAGAGATATAGAACAATACGACTTTAATGAAATCTCTGAAATGCTGGACATGAACGAAACAGCCATTAGAGTAGCTTTATCCAGAGGACGTAAAACATTAAGAGAAAAATTAACTAAAACCCATAGTTATGGTATTAGATAACATAGAAAAATTATTAGAAAAGTACGACAACGGAGAAACTACTTTACAAGAAGAGCAGCAGTTAAAACACTATTTTACACAAGAAACTGTAGCGCCTCACTTAGAAGTATATAAATCAATGTTTCAGTATTTTTTGCAAACTCAAGAAGAACAGTTTACTAAAGACATTCCATTAAAACCTAGTAAGACTTATACATTGTATAAATGGATTTCGGTCGCAGCAGTAGCAGTTATAATGCTTGGTGTTTATACTCAAGTGGGTAATTCCAAATCATTTAGTGATCTATCTGAAGAAGAATTATATGCTTACAATCAGACGATGGAAGTGTTTAATCTTGTGTCATCAAAGCTTAATAAAGGCAGCGAAGGTATGAATGTATTAAACTTAGTATCTGCAAACTTTTCGAAAGGTGCAGGTAAAATAGCTTACATCAGTGAATTTTCTAATACAACAAACAAATTTTTTAAAAACGAATAATTAATAATTTAAAAAGAAGTAATCATGAAAAAATTAGTATTAATAACAGCAATAGCAGTATTACCAATAATGTCTTTTGGACAAGGTTTGTTCGATAAGTATGAAGATATGGATGGAGTAACATCTGGAGTAATAAATCAAAAAATGTTTACAATGTTAGCAAGCATTAATGTGGATTTCGACGATCCTGAAGCTGCAGCATTTATGGAAGCGGTTAAAAAAATTAATAGCGTAAAGTTATTAATTACAGGAGATTCAAAGATTTCTAATAGTATGAAAGCTGATGTTGACAGACATATAAAGAGCAAAAATCTTGAAGAACTAATGCGTTTTAAAGACGGAGAGCAGACTGTTAAGTTTTATGTTAAAGAAGGAAAAGACGATAACTATGTAAAAGAACTCTTAATGTTTGTTACTGGTTTAAAAGAATTAACAAAAGGACAAGATATTTCTATAAATGGAAAAGATCGTCAAATTGAAACAGTAATTGTTTCTATAGTTGGAGATATTGATCTTAGAGAAATATCTAAAATTACAAATAAAATGAATATTCCTGGTAGCAAGCATTTGGAAAAAGCTGGGAAAAAGAAAATTTAAATCCCACTAAATCTCACAAAGTGAGGCATAAACAATTAACATCAAAATGAATACATCAATCAAAAATAGTGTAATGTTACTCTTTGTAGTTGCAGTTTTAACAAGCTGCAACTATGGGGAAACATTGCAAAGTTACTATGTTGACAATCAGGAAACACCTAATTTTATTTCTATAGATATTCCAACCAGTTTTGTAAATATTGATAAAACCACCTTAACTGTTGAACAGAAAGATGCTTACGAGTCTATAGACAAACTTAATATGTTAGGTTATAGTATAGCAGATGATAATATAGATGAATATGAAGCAGAATTAGCAAAAGTGCAAAATATATTAAAAGATGAAAAATATGAAGAGCTTTTTAGAGGTGGAAATTCTACAGACGGCAAGATTATAGTAAAATATATTGGTACAGATACTTCGATTGATGAGCTAATCGTATTTGGAACTGCTAAAGATAAAGGCTTTGTAATTATAAGAGTTTTAGGAGATAATATGGAGCCTGCTAAAATAATGAAACTTGGAAGTGTAATTCAAAATGCAAATCCAGACGAAAATAGTGTGAAAGAGTTTATGGATTTCTTTAAATCCATATAAAACTTCAACAACTAATATCATAATGGTATAATATTAAAGACTATAGCTGTAAATGTAAAAAATCTGCTTATTCAGGCAGATTTTTTTTGTTTTGTCCTTTTGATTTTATGATAAATATATTTACTGCTATTACAAAAAAGCCAACGAACAATATCGTTTTAACCAAAAAATGATCAAGAATATCGAGCAATCCACTTATAAAAAAGAATAGTGTAAACGCTCCTGTTGAGATTAAAGTTATTTTGTCGTTCATTAAATTCCAGTATAATTACTTGGAGAAATAGCTTTTAGTTCTGTTTTTAAAGCGTCACTAACTTGTAGAGAATCAATAAAGTTAGATATAGAAGTTTTAGTAATAGTTTTATTAGTTCTGGTTAATCCTTTTAGTGCTTCATAAGGATTCGGATAGCCTTCTCGTCGTAATACTGTTTGAATTGCTTCAGCCACTACTGCCCAATTATTTTCTAAATCTTCAGCAATTTTCACTTCATTTAACACTAATTTATTTAATCCTTTTAAAGTAGATTTAAAACCTATTAAAGTATGTCCAAAAGGCACACCAACATTTCTAAGTACTGTACTGTCGGTTAAATCACGTTGCAAACGAGATAGAGGAAGTTTAGCAGATAAGTGTTCAAAAACAGCATTTGCGAGACCAAGATTGCCTTCACTATTTTCAAAATCTATAGGATTTACTTTGTGTGGCATTGCTGAACTACCAATTTCACCTTCTTTTATTTTTTGCTTAAAGTATTCCATAGATATATAAGTCCAAATATCTCTGTTTAAATCTATAATGATTGTATTTATACGTTTTAAGCCATCAAACAAAGCAGCCATATGGTCGTAATGTTCAATTTGTGTCGTCGGAAACGAATGGTGTAATCCTAATTTTTCTTTAATAAAACGTGATGCAAAGTTTTTCCAGTCTATATCTGGATATGCAACATGGTGTGCATTAAAATTACCAGTTGCGCCTCCAAATTTTGCTGCATTTGGAATATCGCTTAATACATTGAATTGTTCTTTTAACCGAACAACAAAAACCTCAATTTCTTTACCAAGTCGTGTCGGAGAAGCTGGTTGACCATGTGTTCTTGCTAACATTGGTATATCCTTCCATTCAGTTACTAAAGCTTTCAGTTTTTCAACAACAGCAAAATATTCAGGAACATATACATCATTCATTGCTTCCTTAATACTCAACGGAATTGAAGTGTTATTAATGTCTTGAGATGTTAATCCAAGATGAACAAACTCTTTGTACTTAGTCAAGTTTAGCTTTTCGAATTTTTCTTTAATAAAATATTCAA
>CAYRVY010000151.1:0-5537 GCA_964427695.1 uncultured Flavobacteriaceae bacterium | reverse complement strand
TTTGGAACAAATACAAATCAGGTTGTAGAAGAAATTAGAGACATTTTAAACAAAATGGATAAAAAGGAATTTGAAGCTAAACAATTTGCCGAGTATAAAGACCAGTTTCAATGGTTTTTAGGCTTAGGCTTGTTCTTTTTATTTATAGATATATTCTTATTAGAAAGAAGAACAGCATGGCTAAATCGTTTAAATTTATTTAATGAAAATCTTTAGTTCCTGCGTCCGCATGTCGCCGAAGCTTTGCCTACTTCGCCGAAGTAGTTTAGCTACGAAGGCTGAAAGCGGAGGAGCAAGGCAGGAATCTTATGGTATAAGTTAAGCTCATTAATTGAACAGTAAATATTTTATAAATTCTTTAACGAACAAAAACACAAGGTTTTATATCTTGTCATTTAGTATAATAAAAATGAAACAATTAATTGTAATCATAATAATCTTAATCACAAACTTTTCTTTTACACAAGAAAAAGACAAAGTATTGCAAAAATCGAACGATTTTGTTTTTGAAGGGAATAAGTTAGTAAATGAGGATTTTGTTGCTGCCGAAAAAGAATATAGAAAAGCAATTTCAAAAAAAGCAAGTAACACTTCTGGCACTTATAACTTAGGAAATGCGTACTATAATTCAGGGTATTATAGTGAAGCCTTATTAAGACATTTAGAAACTGCAAAATCAGCAACTACAAAAACAGATAAGCATCAGGCATTTCATAATATAGGTAACGCATTAATGCAACAAAAACAATGTAAAGGAGCCGTAGAAGCATTTAAAAACGCATTACGAAATGATCCAACAGATGACGAATCAAGATATAATTTTGCTTTAGCTAAAGAATGTGCAAAACAGCAAGGTGGTGGTGGTGGAGACGACGATAAGGAGGACGAAGATAAAAAAGAAGGAAACGATAAGGAAGATGAAAACAAGGATGAAGGCGAAGATAAAGAGGAAAAGAAAGAAGGAGATGATAAAGAAGATAAAGATGGTAAGCCAAAAGATGAAAAAGGAGATAAAGAGAAAGGAGACCCTAAAAATGAAAATAAGAAACAACAGCCTCAACCAGGAAAATTATCTCCTCAACAGGTTAAGAACCTTTTAGAGGCAATGAATAACCAAGAAAAGAAAGTGCAAAAAAAAATAAATGCAAAAAAGGTAAAAGGAATAAAAGTAAAAACTGAAAAAGATTGGTAAGTAGGTATATTTGTCATTTCCGCGAAGGCGGTAATCTCAATCATTGTTCGTTATTTCAAAGAATGAAACTCATAAAATACATATTATTATTTATTATACTTGTGCCAAGTATTGCTTCAGCACAAGTTACTTTTGAAGCTAAAGTAAGTAAGAAAAAACTTGGAATAAATGAGCGTCTTCGCATAGATTTTGTAATGAATAAAGATGGAGATAACTTCAACCCTCCTAACTTCGAACATTTTTCAGTTATCGGACCTAATCAATCTATAAGTAATTCGTGGATTAATGGCGAAAGGTCATATTCCAAAACATACAGCTATTTTTTAATACCAAAAAAAAGAGGAAAATTTATTATTACCCAAGCCACTATCGAAATAGAAGGAGGAACATATAAAACACAACCTGTTAAAATTGAAGTTACAGCTGCCGTTGATAAACCTACAAATCCAAACGACCCAAATTATGTTGTGTCAGAAAACATACATTTAGTTGCCGAAATATCTAAAACCAGTCCGTATTTAAACGAAGCTATAACTGTAATTTACAAACTCTACGTTTCCCCTAATCTTAGATTAAGCAATTTAAGAGAACTTGATACTCCCAGATATAATGATTTTTGGAGCCAAACCATAGGTATAAAAGAATTAAAATTAGAAAAAGGCACTTATAAAGGAGAAGATTATAATTATGTTGTTGTTCGTAAAATGGTGCTTTACCCACAAAAAACCGGTAAATTAAATCTTGAGCCTTTAGCATTAAATATTTCTGTTGATGTACCAACTAATAGACGTGATTTTTTTGGTAGTCGGGTTATGCAAACAGTTCATAAAACGGTTGCTACACCTCACAGAACGATAACAGTAAAGATGTTACCAGAAAACGGAAAGCCAGATAATTTTACTGGAGCAGTAGGCGATTTTAGTTTTAAAGTAAACACTTCTAAAAAAGAATTAAAAGCAACTGAAGCGTTTCAAGCTACCATTGAAGTTTCTGGAAAAGGAAACCTTAAACTATTTAAACTTCCTATACTAACATTACCTAGCTCGCTAGAGGTTTACGAACCAGAATATAAAGAGAATGTAAGTACTAATTTATTTGGGATGCAAGGAAAAATATCAGATTCTTATACTATCGTTCCTTCTTTTCAAGGTACATATCCTATACCAAGTATTTCGTTTTCGTATTTCGATTTAAAAACAGAACGTTATAAAACCATATCATCAAAAGAATTGATTATAAATGTAACCGATGGTCCTAATAATAACTTAAATGATAAGAATAGTATAGTTTCTAACAATAATAAGAAGCAGATTATTATATCTAACGAGCAATTTTCGTCTTTTAAGACCAACCCAAACTTGGTTTCTGTAAATACCAAACATTTTTTTAAAACGAAGTTGTTTTGGAGTTCCTTATTGGCACCATTTTTAGCCATTCCTATTGTACTTTTTATTAGAAAGAAAAAAGGGGAAAGAGATAGAGATATTGTAGGTTTAAAAGTAAGAAGGGCGAATAAATTAGCACGGAAACACTTAAGCAAAGCAAAAAAAGTATTAGGACATAAAGAGGAGTTTTATAACGCCTTGGAAAGAGCGCTTCATAATTATTTAAAAGCGAAGCTAAAAATTGAAACCAGCGAATTCAATAAAGATAAAATTCAAGAATTATTAAAAGATAAAACGGTAAATGAAAACACTATTATTGAATTTAGTAGTTTATTAGAAAGTTGTGAGTTGGCAAGATATACACCTTTTTCAAACGTAGAAATGAAACAGGATTATGATAAAGCTGTAAGAGTAATTTTAACCATAGATAAACAAATACGGTAATTTTATTCCTGCGCCCGCGTGTCGCTGAAGCTTTAGCGGAGGCACAAAGCAGGAATCTTTTGAAGCGTATTATATTTTGAAGATAGTGAACGATTAAATGAAAAAAATAATTTACATACTAACATTACTAATAAGCACTTTTACAATTGCTCAAAATAACGAGCTGTTTGCCAAAGGGAATGGTTTGTATAACGACGGAAAATATCAGGATGCTATAAACATTTATGAACGTATTTTAGACAGCAAAAATCATTCTGCCGAGCTTTATTTTAATCTTGCAAATGCTTATTATAAAATGAATAGAATAGCACCAAGTGTGTACTATTATGAAAAGGCTTTGCAGTTATCGCCTAACGATCAAGATGTAAAAAACAACATCGCGTTCGCAAAGAATATGACTATTGATGCTATTGAAGTTATACCAGAAATAGGGTTTTCTAAAATAATGAATAGCATTATTAATAGATTTAGTTTTGATGCTTGGGCACTATTTTCGATAGTTTTTGTAGTGTTATTTGTGATTTTATTTTTAGCATATCATTTTTCATATTCTACCAACAGAAAGCGACTGGCTTTTTTAAGTAGTAACCTATCTTTGTTTTTGGGGTTAATTGCGTTAATATTTGCATTTCAAAAATATGACTACGACCAAAAAGACAAACCAGCAATAGTTTTTGCTCAAGAAAGCGAAATAAAAAGTGAGCCTAATTTAAGAAGCGAGATTGCATTTAAACTTCATGAAGGCACTAAAGTTCAAGTTATTGAAATCTACAACGAAAACTGGACGAAAATTAAATTAACAGACGGCAAAACAGGATGGATACCTTCTCAAGACATCAAAGAATTGTAGCAAAAAACTATTAGAATTAACCTTTTAAGAATTCGATTTATTTTTCATCTTCTCCTTTAATTATACTGGGAAAAATTAAAGGCGCAATCGATTTTACAGGGCTGTAAAGTATAGATTCTTTTATTTCATGCTCTTCAACCAAAGGAATAGTACTATTCATTTTATCAAAAACAATTAAGATGACACTTAAAATTAATCCTATTTTTAAAGCACCAAAAACACCACCAAGAAGTTTATTTAAAACACCCAGAGCAGCAAAATTTGCAAGTTTTGTTAATGCTTTTCCAGCCATAGCAATTGCAATTACAATAATTATAAATGTAATGGCAAATGCTGCAATATTTATGTATTGCTCATCCCATTCAACACGGCTTTCTAAAAATTCGGCTATAAAATCACTAAAATGAATGGCGCCATAAATTCCAAGAATCAGTGCCACAATTGAAGCTACTTCTACAAAAAGCCCTTTCATTAAACCACGAACAAGACCAAACAAAATCAATGCACCTAAAACAATATCTAAAATATTCATACCTATACTAATTTTAGCAAATATAAATTAACTTTACCACTGTGTAAGTTAACACATTTGTTATAAAAAAAGTATGTCAAGAGACGAACAATTAAAGAAACACTGGGAAGAAGTAGTAGAAAAATTATCTATTCAGTTTGCCGATGGAGACACTTTAGATTTAGACGCAATTATTTATTTAATTGGCGTTCAAGAACTAGGGCAGTTACACCGAGAATATAAAAAAGACGATAAAATAAGCCTCATTCATATTGCTATTTGTAGATTATTAGAGCCTTATGGTTATTATGAATTCGATTATTTTGATGAACAAGGTTGGCCTCATTATAAAGTAACAGATGAGTTACCAAACTTAAAAGCAGGAGAACAAAGCATTTTAATGAAAGAGGCCATTGTAAACTATTTTCTGGAAACGAAATTTATAGATTAGTTTTTGGGCTTTGTCCAACGTAACTTTTTGTGTAGTTGGACGTTCCTTTTTTGTACAAAAAAGTCAGGCTTTGCGTTATATCTTTTATTTTTTGTCACATTGAGCGCAATCGAAATGTCTCAATCAAAAAATAAAAGGATGCCACTTCAATCCTTAACGCAAATTCCATAAAAATTAGTAAATTTGCAATCTCTTTTAGATGCTGAAATAAACTTCAGTATAAGACGATATTATGATAGATAAGATTAAAGAACTTATTGCAGAAGCCGAAGCATTTACAGCTCAATCTAAAGAAGAGGTTGAAGCGTTTCGAATAAAGTATTTAGGCAAAAAAGGATTACTTAACGATTTTTTTGCCGAGGTTAAAAATATAGCAAACGACCAGAAAAAAGAATTCGGTCAGGCTATAAATACACTAAAAACTACTGCTCAAAATAAAGTAAACACTTTAAAAGCTGAGTTGGAAAACAACGAACAGATAAAAGGCGTTTTTGGAGATTTATCGCGTCCGGGAGAGCCTATCCAAATTGGTGCAAGTCATCCTATTTCATTAGTTAAAAACCAGATTATAGACATCTTTTCACGTATTGGTTTTAATGTAAGTGAAGGACCAGAAATTGAAGACGATTGGCATAATTTTACAGCTTTGAATTTGCCAGAGCATCATCCTGCAAGAGATATGCAAGACACGTTCTTTATTCAAA
>CAYRVY010000150.1:0-5565 GCA_964427695.1 uncultured Flavobacteriaceae bacterium | reverse complement strand
TGAACATGAAATTTTGATTTTCTTAACGTATTTGCTACTTAATAAATAAAGAAAAGTGAAATCCCCATATATGGGCAAGGGTTTTTTTGTTCAAAAATTAAACTGTTAACTATTGTTAATCAATAAAATAACAAAAACAAGGAAAGACACATGAAATATAAAGAATTCTTTTAAAACTCTCTGGTGAAGCCTTAATGGGAAACAGACAATATGGTATTGACCCTGAGCGTCTCGCAGAATATGCTCAAGATATTAAGCAAATTATAGATTTAGGTGTAGAGGTTGCCATAGTTATTGGTGGCGGAAACATTTTTAGAGGTGTAGCAGGTGCTATAAATGGTATGGATCGTGTTCAAGGCGATCATATGGGAATGCTTGCAACAGTAATTAATGGTTTGGCACTGCAAAGTGCTTTAGAAGACGCTAATGTACCAACACGGTTACAAAGCGCCATTAAAATTGATGAAGTGGCAGAGCCTTTTATTCGCAGAAGAGCTTTAAGGCATCTGGAAAAAGGTCGAGTTGTTATTTTTGGAGGAGGAACAGGTAATCCTTATTTTACTACGGATTCTGCTGCAGTGCTAAGAGCTATTGAAATTGAAGCAGATGTTATTTTAAAAGGCACACGTGTAGATGGTATTTATAATAATGACCCTGAAAAAGATTCTGAAGCCACAAAATTTGATTATATAAGCTTTGAAGACGTTTTAAAAAAAGGGCTAAAAGTCATGGATACTACAGCATTTACTTTAAGCCAAGAAAACAAACTTCCTATCATTGTTTTTGATATGAATAAAAAAGAAAATTTACTTAAAGTCGTTTTGGGTAAAAAAATAGGAACTACAGTTAATCTATAAATATTGTTTTGGATTGACTTTTAAGTGCTTTTTCATAAATTAATATATTAAAATGAACGAAGAACTACAATTTATTTTAGATGCAACTAAAGAAGCAATGACAGATGCAATAAAACATTTAGAAAAACAATTTGTAAATATTAGAGCAGGTAAGGCTAGCCCATCAATGTTAGGAAGTGTTATGGTAGATTATTATGGCTCGCAAACCCCTTTAAATCAGGCATCTAATATAAACACTCCAGATGGCAGAACAATAACTGTTCAACCTTGGGAGAAAAGTATGCTACAAGAAATTGAAAGAGCTATTATGATTGCCAATCTTGGATTTAACCCAATGAATAATGGTGAAAGTATTATTATTAATGTTCCGGCATTAACCGAAGAAAGACGTCTTAACCTTACTAAGCAAGCAAAAGCTGAAGCTGAAGACACAAAAGTAGGTATAAGAAATTCTCGTAAAGATGCCAATAATGAAATTAAGAAAATGGATGACATTTCTGAAGATGTAAAAAATAATGCTGAGTTAGATATACAGGAAATGACTGATGCTTATGTAAAGAAAGTTGACGATTTATTCCATTTAAAGGAAAAAGAAATTATGACCATATAATT
Organism: uncultured Flavobacteriaceae bacterium; assembly: GCA_964427695.1. Lineage (GTDB taxonomy): Bacteria > Bacteroidota > Bacteroidia > Flavobacteriales > Flavobacteriaceae > PRS1. The sequence goes on along the minus strand of CAYRVY010000150.1, from coordinate 4,096 downwards.
GGGAGAGATTCTAAAGCTGGTTTTCACACTAATTATTTTGCACTAAATAAGTTAGCGTAAAAAAGAAAATCTTAAAAACGAAAAAAATCCATCAAAGTGAACATTTCGCTAACTTTATAGATACCTACACCAATGATATAACCACCACAAAATGCAATTCTTGGAATGCACAATATTTTTGAACGTCCAATTGCTATTAATGGAAAAGTAGAAATACGTCCAATAATGTTTGTTGCTTTATCTTACCACCCCAGAATTATTGACGGTAGAGAATCGGTAGGATTTTTAGTTGCAGTAAAAGAAGTGCTTGAAAGCCAGAAGAATTATTAATGGATAATAATGTTAAAAAACCTTAGAATTGTAAGCTTAAGTCTAATCCTTTTTTGAATTACGAATAGTTTTATAAACTAAAAGTATCAGTATAATTACAATAAATAAATAGGTGTATATATTTAAAAATCTATATTGTGGTATAGATGAAAAATCTCCATAAAACACAAAGGCACTCCAGTAGTATGGCGATTTTTTAATGTTACTAATAGTATCGTTTTTTAAATAATTAATTTTCGAATTTTGGTTAGCAATAATACCTGAATTATTGGTACTGTAATTTTTGTAAAAAGATTGCATTATTTGTGAGGTCGATAAATCGTTTATCTGCCATAGCGAAAATAAAATGCGTTTTGCGCCAGCATATTGAAATCCTCTAGCAATACTTAAAGCACCTTCACCTTTTTGCAAACGACCTACACCTGTTTCGCAAGCACTTAATACCACCAATTCATTGTTCATGGTTAAACCGTACAGTTCATTTAAAAACATTGTAGTGTCGTAAAATTCTATTCTTGCAGGTTCTGTTAATGTCCCACTTGTTGCATGCGTGGATAAATGAAGAATGTCAAACTCAGAAGCGTTCTTTATAAAATTATATTTAGTTGCCTGATCTTGCATTAACAACCTAACATTCATTTCTTTTTTAATAGCCTTTGCTTCGTTTATTGAATATAATAATGGTTGATTTGAATTTTCAAAAACTGGAAAAACTCCTAATAAAGAAGAACTCTTTTTGGGTTTGTTTTGTTTAAGATACAATTGAATGCTAGCATTATATACAAGATGATGTTTCGTTACCACAAAAGGCATTTGTGAATAACTAGTAGTTGTGGTCTCATTTGTTAATAAGGCTTCAAAAGGAATAAAATTGAGCAATCCATCTGGAATAATTAAAATGTTTTTTGAGGAACTTGTTATGCCAAAGTTTAGCGTTTTAAAAGTGTTAAAGGCATTTTGGGTAAATCTATTTACGTTGTTGTTTATTACTGAAGCATTGTCGAATTGACGAATAAAAGTCTTTATGTTATAGATGTTTTCTTCTGATAAATCAATCTTATAGAAAGATAGGTTATCTTTTGAAATAACAAATTGATATAGTGCATATTTACCATAAAAATATTCTATGAGAACAGCATTATCAGTTGTAAGTTTTTGTTGCAATGTTTCAATAGAAAAGCTAAAATTTAAAGCGTTTGGATATTTTGCATTAACCTTTTGCTTAATTTGTTTTAATTGCATACTAACAGTACTTAAAGTTTTATATAATTCATTATTTGTGGCTATATTTTGAGTAGTGTATAATTGTTGGTTTATGAGTTGATTTGTGATTTGTTCTTGTTGCTGAATTAATAGTTTCTCTTTTTGTAGCAAAGTGTCTTTTGGGAATTTCTGAAACAGTGTTTTTTTTAAACTCATATCTCTCAAAACGGAAGATTTATGTCGTTCTGCGTATAGTAATGCTTTTATTATTAATGCACTATCTTGAGTTTTTTTAAAAGCATTGAAGCAAGTTTCAATACTTTTTTCACTACGATTTCGGTTATTTGTCAAGTTACCGAGTTTAGATTCTTGAGAAGTTATATTTTTTAAGAGTAAAGAAGAAACATAAAAGCTTAAGTCATAACAGTGTAGTTTTTTTTTAGCATTGAGTTGTAGTTCTGCGAGTAAATCAAAAATATCTATAAATGTATTTTCGGCATAGAGATCTTCTTTTTTTGGCAATGCATTACTGTTGTAATTTGGCAATAGTATTTTTGTAGCATCATGTAAGTTTTTAATCGTTTTGTTTGGTTGTTCTAACAGGTAGTACAATTGCGCTTCTTGTACAAGTAATTTTGCAGCAAATCGTAATGAATAATCCTTTTGAAGTAATTTTTTATAGCTGTTAAAATGCAATAATGCATTTTTATAATCTCCCTCCTTAAGCAGTAGTAAATAACTGTTAAATTCAGAATTAAATAATGTTGAATCAATTATATCGTTTGTAATCGTAGCAGTTTCTATTCTTCCTAGAGCTATTAAACTTTCATTTCGTATTCTTAAAAGCTTTTGTTTTTGAACTGGTTTTGGGTTTTTTATTTTTAAAGCTTTCCCAATTAACTGTATTACAGAATGGTGTTTACTTAAAGTTTGATATAGTACAGAAAGATTTATAATCCCCGCTATTTCTTGTGTTGAGTTTTTGCTTTGTTTTGCGAGATAGATATACTGCTTAATGGAGCTTTCTGCATTGGTGTAATCGCCTGTTTTAATATATAAATTACCTAGTGGTTTTAGGCAATTTTCAATTATATCGTAATTGGATAAAGTAGAAAGCTTATGCTTTGAGAATCTGTTCCAAGCATCTTCATAGGCAATGATGGCTTTGTTTGCTGCACGGTGTCTTAAGTAATACCCTTTATTGCAAAGTAAATAAACAAAAGCCAATTGGTCGTCTCTTGTTTTTAATTGATTTTTAAAAAGGGTTTCTCGTTTTTCTAATAAAATGTATGCAGTTGTATTTGGATTACTATTAAAAGTTTCTGTTGCAGTATAAATAGCCTCTTCTAAATTTTGAGAAAACATAAAAACACTTTGAAGTAAAAACAATAAAACCATAAATTTTTTCATATACCATCTATACTAGAATTTCCAAATGGCATAAAACTGCCAATAGTTAAAACTGTCTTCAAAATTCATAACATAACGGGCTCCTAAACTTGGACCAATACGTGCAAACCCTAATGTAGCTTCTACTAAAACACCTTTTTTAAGACTTACAAATGAGTTAGAGTTTTGGCTTAATTCAGTCGTACTATTAATCAGGAAATCTGAAGATGTCCCTTCAAAATCTTCAGTTAAAACAGTTATATCCTGTTTTTCGTTGAGTTTAAAATTAGCTTGAATTCCAGCACCCAAACCAATAAAATTGTTAATATTATATCGTAATAAAACAGGAATTTCCAAGTTAATGTTGGTGAAGTTGCTTGTTGTGGTTTTGCGTTGTAAAAACCGAAATCCATGAGCTCCATCAATAGTTTGTTCGGTAAAGCGATTTGTGGTGTAAGAATTAAAACTGTTAACAAGCTCTACTTGCCAATACCATCTGTAAGATTTATAAGGTGATAATGTAGCACCAACAAAATAGCTTTTAGAATCTTGTAAATCTGGATAATAATTATAGCCTGTTTTTGCACCAATAGATATACCTGGTAAAAATCGTGTTGTGGAATAATTGGTAATTATTGGTTCGTTTTTATCGAAAATTATTGCCGTTCTGCTTTTGGTTTTCTTTTTATGAAAGTCTTTAGAAAACTTGATGCTATATTTTACAAAGCCTTTTGTAGAGTCGTATTCTTTTACATTTTTTTGTTCACTGCCTGGTAAGTAAATATTTTTAAAAGTAAAAATGACCTGTGAATTTGTAAATGTTGTGTCTAAGCAACTATAACGAACCTCTTCTTTAGGGCAAATTCTACATTTAGGATACATATCAAGCACTTTTAGAGTAGATTTGTCTAGCATTTCTGGAATATCTGTTTCTAAGCGTATTGTTCTCGCAGACCCTTCGCCACTATTTTGAAACTTGATTTTATATTTTAAGGTTTTAAAGCGTACTAATCGGTAATTCATGAATGTACCATTTGACGACATTTTATTTGGATCGTGAGAAGTAACTATCTCCATTTCCATATCTTTTACGTTATGATTATCGTAATTCCTATCTGGCACATAAACACCTCTTACACTAATTATAGCACTTGTGTCTTTTAACATTTCGGGA
>CAYRVY010000149.1:0-5635 GCA_964427695.1 uncultured Flavobacteriaceae bacterium | reverse complement strand
TAATTCCCAAACCGTTTTATACAATTCTTTAATGTCTTCAGGAATATCATCGATATTTTGAATGGAGCCATTTGCTCTCATAATATCTTGTTTTAAGCCATCGTTCCAAAGTCCTAACTCTACTAAATCTTCTAACAGATGTTTGTTTACTACAATAAATTCTCCCGAAAGTACACGTCGTGTATAAATATTAGAGGTATATGGTTCGAAACATTCATTGTTTCCAAGAATTTGCGAAGTGCTTGCTGTTGGCATTGGTGCTACTAATAGAGAATTACGAACACCATGTTTTAACACTTGTTTACGTAATTTCGTCCAATCCCATAACCCGCTTAACTCTTCATCTTTAATTCCCCAAAGGTTATATTGAAATTCTCCATTGCTAATTGGAGATCCTTTATAGCTTTCATAAGTTCCATCTTCTTTTGCTTCTTCCATTGACGCTGTAATAGCTGCAAAATAAAGGGTTTCAAAAATATCTTTATTTAATTGTTTTGCCTCATCACTTGTAAAAGGTAGTCTCAATTTAATAAACGTATCTGCAAGTCCTTGCACACCTAAACCTATTGGACGATGACGGAAATTAGAATTCTCGGCTTCTTTTACTGGGTAGTAATTTCTGTCTATTACTTTATTTAAATTTTTTGTTACTCGTTTTGTAATACGAAACAGTTCTTTATGGTCAAATGCACCATTTTCAATAAACATTGGTAATGCTATTGATGCTAAATTACATACAGCTATTTCGTCTGGAGAGGTGTACTCCATAATTTCTGTACATAAATTTGAAGAGCGAATAGTTCCTAAATTTTTTTGGTTTGATTTTCGGTTTGCTGCATCTTTATACAGCATATATGGTGTTCCGGTTTCAATTTGGGATTCTAAAATTTTCTCCCAAAGTTCTCTTGCTTTAATCGATTTACGCCCTTTTTCTTCGGCTTCATATTTTAAATATAGAGTTTCAAATTCTTCGCCATATACATCGCATAATCCTGGACACTCATTTGGGCACATTAAAGTCCACATGGCATCTTCTTGTACGCGTTTCATAAATAAATCTGAAATCCACATGGCATAAAATAAATCGCGTGCACGCATTTCTTCTTTGCCATGATTTTTCTTTAATTCGAGAAAATCAAAAATATCTGCATGCCAAGGTTCTAAATAAATAGCAAAGCTGCCTTTGCGTTTTCCTCCTCCTTGGTCCACATAACGTGCTGTATCGTTAAACACTTGTAACATTGGTACAATGCCATTGCTTGTGCCATTGGTGCCAGCAATGTAACTTCCTGTTGCACGAATATTATGAATAGATAAGCCAATTCCACCAGCAGATTGCGATATTTTAGCAGTTTGCTTTAAGGTGTCGTAAATACCTTCGATACTATCATCTTTCATCGTTAATAAAAAGCAAGACGACATTTGTGGTTTTGGTGTTCCAGAATTAAATAAGGTTGGCGTAGCGTGTGTAAAATATTTTTTAGACATGAGTTCGTAAGTCTCTAATGCTGCCTCTAAATCGTTTAAATGAATTCCTATAGAAACTCTCATGAGCATATGTTGCGGTCGCTCTGCAATTTTACCATTCAGTTTTAAAAGGTAAGAACGCTCGAGAGTTTTAAACCCAAAATAATCATACCCAAAGTCGCGATTATAGATAATTGTAGAATCTAATTTATCTTTATTATCCATAATAACCTTATACACCTCGTCTGATAAAAGTGGTGCTTTTTTTCCATTTCTCGGATTTACATAAGTGTATAAATCTTCCATGGTTTCTGAAAACGACTTTTTAGTGCTTTTATGTAAATTAGAAACGGAAATTCTTGCAGCAAGTTTTGCATAATCTGGATGTGTTGTTGTCATTGTTGCTGCTACTTCTGCCGCAAGATTATCAAGCTCGCTTGTAGTAACGCCATCGTACAGTCCTTCTATAACTCGCATTGAGATTTTTACAGGATCTACTAAACTATTTAAACCATAACACATTTTTCTCACTCTTGAAGTGATTTTGTCGAACATTATTGGTTCTTTTCTACCGTCTCTTTTTACTACATACATATTGTACAATTAGTTTTATTTTTTCTGATATTAGTTTTCAGAAAAAGGGTTAGTTAGTTGGTCTAAATTTATTTCTGAAACAAAATCAGAATAGGGTTTAGAAATTTAGTTGGTTAAAACTAAAGGTGTTGTTTTCGAAACTTCTAAACAAAGGAAGCTTCTATTTAAATATCAATGGTTGTTTATTTCTGTTCCCTTTGCCATAAGGATAACACTTTTAATCGGGTTCTCAAGAGTTTATTTTTGAGAGGTTTGCGCTCAATTAAAATTCTGCGTCAAAACTGAATTTATCTTTATCTTCTTCCTTATGAAGAACTCCTGCTTTTTGGTATTCTGATACACGTTTTTCAAAGAAATTTGTTTTCCCTTGCAACGAAATCATGTCCATAAAGTCGAAAGGATTGGTTACATTATAAACTTTTTCGCAATTAAAATCTACCAAAAGTCTATCAGTAACAAATTCTAGATATTGTGTCATTAATTTTGCATTCATACCAATTAAACTCACTGGAAGTGATTCGGTAATAAATGAGCGTTCAATATCTAATGCATTGGTTAATATATATGTAATTCGCTCTTTAGGGACTTTATTTATGATATGATGTTCATGTAAATGCACAGCAAAATCACAGTGTAAGCCTTCGTCTCGAGAAATTAACTCGTTAGAAAATGTTAGTCCAGGCATGATTCCTCTTTTCTTTAACCAGAAAATTGAACAAAAACTTCCTGAAAAAAAGATGCCTTCAACAGCTGCAAACGCGATTAAACGTTCTGCAAAACTTGGAGAGTCGACCCATTTTAAAGCCCAATCTGCCTTTTCTTTAATAGCAGGGAAATGATCTATGGCTGTAAATAATTTATCTTTTTCTTTGTCATCTTTTACATAGGTGTCAATTAATAACGAATAGACTTCGGAATGTATATTCTCCATCATGATTTGAAAGCCATAAAAGAATTTGGCTTCTGTATATTGCACTTCAGTCACAAAATTTTCAGCCAAATTTTCGTTAACTATACCATCACTTGCGGCAAAAAAGGCTAAAATATGTTTTATAAAATAGCGTTCGTCATCGTTTAATTTTTCTTTCCAATCTATAATATCTTGATTTAAATCGATCTCTTCGGCAGTCCAAATACTTGCTTCTTGTTTTTTATACCATTCCCAAATGTCATGATGCTGAATAGGAAAAATTACAAATCGGTTTTTATTTTCTTTTAAAATTGGCTCAATTTGTAGTGACATATTTGTAGTTTGTTTTGAAATTTATTACTCAAATTATTGCTCCGAATTGGAACTAACAAATATTTAAAATTGAAGCCGAAAAAGAAAGCTATTTTTACAAACATTGTTAACAAGTTCTTAACAATTAGAAGGTTTGATTTTTTGATGATCAAAAATCTATGTTAATATAACTAATTGATTATTATGCGTTTATAATTACTTGTGTTCTTGCAGCCCAATGAAATTGGGCTTTTGAGAAAACGGTAAAAGAGAGCATTTTAAAGTTCTTATTTTAGTGATCTTAAGTACAAATTAACCCAAATAAAAAGTGAGAGTTAATAACTCTCACTTTCTCCAATAAAAAACTAAACTAACTAAAACTATAACAAATAAATAGTTTTTCTTTTTCAAAAACTAAACAAAAAAACCAGAATTTCTTCTGGGTTTTTTTAATTGATTAATAGCAATTAACCTTAAAGTAATCCCTACATCACTTTATATATTTTAGCATAAACCAAAATCTTATTTTAATAACACAAATGTCTTAAAAAAAATATCTTAAAAATATTTCAATGTATGGATAGTCCTTTTTAATGTATGGATGGTATGTTCTTTTTATACATTAAATTAGTAGCTTTGTAAAAAAACTAACTATACAGTAAATACTACCATTTATACAAGCTGCTTAAAAATTTAACTATACACTAACTATTTTTATATATGTTAAATGCTGTAATTGTTGACGACGAACCAAAAGCTATCCAAAGTTTATCTTGGGAACTTAATAATTTTAATGAAGATATTAAAATTATTAAAACCTTCACTAATCCTGAAGATGCGCTGGTTTTTTTAAAAACCAACACTCCGGATTGTTTGTTTTTAGATATACAAATGCCAACAATGGACGGATTTCAGTTTCTCGAAAAATTAACAAATCGAGAGTTCGCTATTGTTATCACTACTGCTTATGATGAATATGCTATAAAAGCTCTAAAACTTGAAGCAATAGATTACCTTTTAAAACCAATTGATTCTGACGATTTAAATGACACAATACAAAAAATAATAAAATTTAATTCTAAAATTTTGAATTCTAATAAATTAGAAAAATTTCTTTTAGATATAAATAAAAAGCAAAGTGATAAGAAAATTACCTTAAATACAGATGGAAAATTAATATTTCTTAAGACTGAAGATATTTTATTTATTCAATCTGATGGTAATTACAGTACCTTCTTTTTAATAAAAAATAAAAAACTTGTTGTAACCAAAAAGCTTAAAGATGTAAATAATCTTTTACCTGAACATGAATTTTTCAGAATTCATAATTCATTTATAGTTAATTTAAATAAGGTTACCGAATTTTTAAAAAATGAAGGTTATGTTGTCATGGAATCTAATCATAAAATACCTGTCGCACGACAACGAAAATCAGATTTTTTAGAAAAATTATAATGCCTTTTAGCACACATATATCTTCTGTAATTAAGTTAAAGAATTTCTGGATTATTGCAATTCTGTTTTTGTTTTTTACATCTAAAACAGTTGCTCAAGGCTCTTCAGAAATACCCTTTAAAGATATTATAGAAAAGGCACTTGCTTTAAAATCTTCAAAATTTGAGACCATAGATTCTATCTTTTTTAAATATAAAAAGGATTCTCTTAAAATGAAACATTTTGTCTTGCTAAGTAAAAACTCAAATTATTTAGAAGGTCACTCTTATGCTCTAAATGCTCTTGGTACAATTTACAGAAATATATCTCTTTACTCTAAAGCTATTAAAAACCATAAACAAGCCGAAGAATTAGCTAAAAAAGCAAATAATATAGAATTAACAATACTAAGTTTAAATATGCAAGGTGTTGTTTATAGAAGGATGGACTTTATTCGTTCGGCACTAGATTATCATGAAAAAGCATTTAGCATTGCTAACGTTATTGAAGCTCCTTCAAATTATATAAAGCTTGGTATTGCAGTATCACAAAATAGTATGGGAAACATCTACTTGTCCCTAAAGCAATACGATTTAGCATTAGTACAGTTTAACAAATCTCTTACCATTGAAAAAAGCTTAAACAATAAATTAGGACTAGCTATAAACTATCAAAATATTGGTTATGCTAAAGAGTATAATGGGTTTCTTGATGATGCTCTAAAAGATTATGAAACTTCTTTAAGTTATAATAATGAGATTAATTCTGAAATTGGTCGCGTAATATGTTACAATAGTATTGTGCGTATTTATATTAAACAAGAAAAACTTTCTGATGCTTTCACACTTTCAAAAAGCACTCTAAAAAAAGCTTTAGAAATTGGAGACCAATTTTATATTTCAACCGCTTACCTTAATT
>CAYRVY010000148.1:0-5670 GCA_964427695.1 uncultured Flavobacteriaceae bacterium | reverse complement strand
AAAACGTATCGCTCATGGCAACTAAAGTTTGATGAAAAAACACTTTCATTTCATCAACAGGCATATCTTTTGTCCACAAATCTATTCGTAAAGATTCTTTTGCCTTATTATCCCAAACCGAAAGTAAGATTGCTTTTGTTTCTTCATTAGTAATGCCTCCATCTGTAGCTGTCCATAATATTTTTTCTGGAACTCTGTTGTCATCAAGCTCAACATTAAGCTCTATTTTTGATGTGTTTTTATTCGCCATTATTTACGCGGTTTAAATTTAGAATTGTTAAAAATATCTTCGGCATTTGCACTAAGCATTTGCTGTAAAGTAACATCATTGTTTTTCATATAAGCTCTTACAATTTGCCAACCAATATACTGTCCTAAACGTCCGGGAGATTCAGTATCTAATTCTAAATTAAATTTAGAAAAAGGAGCAGGATTAATAAAACGCTTTAATAATTTAGGGTTGGTATCAAATAATAATTCTCTTTCAACAAAGTAACGCCAAATATAGCTTTCGTTATCTATTGCCCAATTTAATTGTTCTTTTGTGAAGCTTATTCTTTCTTCTTCTTCTTTAAACGGAATCATAACATCTTTAAAATACAATACTTTCCCATAATAAATCATTTCGTCTAATAATGTTTTCCTTTTAGGTTGATAAATGTTTTGCTTGGCATATTCAGAGGATAAATCTGAAACGATTTGAGACGATTTAAAATTCTGCTTTAAATAACTATGAATATTTTTATAAAACTCATGATCAGTACCCAAATAAGTGTCTAAAGCAATAAGAACTATAGTATCTGTAACAATGGTTTTGTTTCTATAATCTACATCAGATGTTACAGTAATAATTCTTGGCGTTTTAAATGCTTTAAAGTAATATTTTAAATGCTGAAACAAAGATAATATTTCGTCTTCAAAACTATTATTAACTGCAAATGCTTTTTCAACTTCTGTATTTAACTGCTGTTGTAAAGTGTCATTAATCCTTGCTATCCATACCGAATCATTATAGCGTTCTGAAAACATAAATGGATAGTCTCTTTTTAATTGTTGAAGACTACCTGGTGTTGCTTTAGCAAAAAGTTTATCAAAACGCTCTACATTTACAATAACATCTATTTTAGAAATCTCCTTTTCTAATTTACTTTCGGTTTCGCAGGATAATACAAAACAAATAATTACAAAAAAACTTAATCTTTTAAACATACAATTTAGTTATCAAACTTAAACGACATTAATTTTTATTAATTTGGTTTCAAAAATTATTTAATTCGCTTATTTTTGTTTGGCAAAGTTAATATTCTTTATGTAAAAATCGCTAATTAATGAAACGAGCGTGTTAGCATTTTTCTCACAATAGGAATGATTAATAGCAAACAGTCCCGACAATTATCGGAACGACCGTTAAAAAACAATAATTAAAACACATGAAAACAGAAAAAGTTGCTTCACATATTGTAAATTGGCTGAAAGATTATGCTGTTAATGCAAATGTAAATGGGTTTGTAGTTGGTGTTTCTGGCGGAATCGATTCAGCAGTTACCTCAACCTTATGTGCAAAAACTGGTTTGGATGTATTATGTATTGAAATGCCAATACACCAAACAAAAAGTCATGTTAATAGAGCTCAAGAACATATTGCACAACTAAAAAAGCGATTTAAAAATATTAGTGCAGTAAATGTAAATTTAACTCCTATTTTTGAAAAATTTAAAGCCGAAGTTACTCTTGAAGGCGATCTTGAAACCGTTGACATGGCATTAGCAAACACAAGAGCGAGATTAAGAATGACCACTCTTTATTATCATGCAGGTTTATTAGGCTTACTTGTTACAGGAACCGGAAACAAAGTAGAAGATTTTGGTGTAGGTTTTTATACAAAATATGGTGATGGAGGTGTTGATCTTAATCCTATTGCCGATTTGTTAAAATCTCAAGTATATCAATTAGGCAACTATTTGCAAGTACCTAATGCTATAATGGTTGCAGCTCCAAGCGATGGATTATTTGGAGATGCGAGAAGCGACGAAGACCAAATTGGCGCGAATTATGATGAATTGGAATGGGCAATGCTAATGGATTCTCAAGGAAAAACAATTTCAGAATTTAGAGGTCGTCAAAAAGAAGTATTTAAAATCTTTAAGCGATACAATTCAGCCAATAAACACAAAATGACACCAATCCCTATTTGTATAATCCCTAAAGGTTTATATAAATTTTCTTAAATTTGTTATTAACTACAAGGAATTACATTATTATTTTTCGTACTTTTATACTAATACTACGCCATCAATAATTATAACCCTTTTCTATTTGTGATTAGACTTTCTTAATACTAATTTAAAAAAAAATATCATGATAAAGGTACTGGTTGCAGATTTTCATCCTATTATTAGAACAGGACTTAGAATGCTTTTTGAATCATCTAAAGACATTCAGGTTATTGGAAGTGTAACTACAGGAAAGGAATTATTCGATTTTGTAGGAAAAAATAAAGTAGATGTAGTGCTTTCGGAAATTGATTTACCTGAGCTTAACGGAATTACTGCTCTTAGAACTCTAAAGAAAGAATATAGTGAAGTAAAAGTTATTATGTTTAGTTCACACCCAGAAGAGATTTATGCTATAAGTACTATTAAAGCTGGCGCATCTGGTTATTTAACTAAAACTGTAAGTACACAAACTATTAAAGATGCTATTATTAAAGTCTATAATGGCGGAGTTTACATTAGCAATGATTTGGCACAGCGTTTAGCATTTGATGAACGCGGAAACAAACCTAGCAGGTTATACAAAAAACTCTCTATAAGAGAAGTAGAAGTTTTAAAATTATTATGTACTGGGAGAAAAAACAAAGAAATCTCTAAAGAGTTAGAAATTAACGAAAAAACAGTGAGTACTTATAAAGCTCGGCTAATGAAAAAACTTAATGTAACTAATATAGTAGATCTTGTAAACCAAGCAAGACATTTAGAATTAGGTTAACTATAAAACACGATTAAGCTTTCGAGATAAAAGCATTTTTAAACTGGAATAGTCTTTAACTTCTTCTAAAACGCTTTTATTAATATCGTTTTTATTATTTATGGTTTCTTGTTTAAATTCGTTTACCTTTTGGTCAATTAAAAAACATCGTAAACTTAAAATTGTTTCATTTACTAATTGTGCAACACTATGGTCTTTTGCTTTTGGAAAAATATTATTTCGTTCCCAATCATGCAGTTCATAACGCTCATCGTTCATTAAAATATTTGTAATCTCACTAGCAATTTCTGGGTTCACTTTATTTACAAAATTCTCTAAACCTGTTTCTGAATTTTGGTTTAGCATATCAATTATTGTATAGTATAACTCCCTAAAATTATCGTTAGAGAATTGCATTTCATCTTCTTGTAAATCGAGATAAATCTTTTCAAACACTTTTGCCTTATGTATAACTGGCTCTAAAATGAGTTCTCCTTCGTCATTTTCTTTTAAAACTAAATCTTCAAAATCTTCAGTTTTATTTCCGTAGAGCAATAAAGCTTCAATGATTTTTTGCTCTAACTCAAACTGAACATCTACCTTTTTTAAAGGCGTTTTATCTTTAACAACTTCAAAAGCTTTTTGTTTGGTTTGATACATTTTATTAGCATCTCGTAATTCTTTTCTTCCTATTTGGGCTAAGGTGCTAAAAAGTACATCTTCACTAATATCCATAATTCGTGCACACTCTTGCACATAAATTTCTGTTTGAATGCGATCTGGAATTTTAGAAATACTGGTTACCATATCTCTTATAAGATCAGCTTTTTTAACAGGATCGTTTTTAGCTTCTTCCATTAATAAAGCTGCTTTATATGCAATAAAATCTTTGGCATTTTCTTGAAGATACAAAGCTAGCTCTTCAAAGGTGTTTTGTTTTGCAAAACTATCTGGATCTTCACCATCTGGAAACGTACAGACTTTAACATTCATGCCTTGCTCTAGGATAAGATCGATACCACGAAGTGACGCTCTTATTCCAGCTGCATCTCCATCAAATAAGACAGTAATATTTTTTGTAAGCCTGTTTACAAGTCTAATCTGGTCAGATGTTAAGGCTGTTCCTGAAGAAGATACAACATTTTTAATCCCCTTTTGATAAAACTGAATCACGTCTGTATAACCTTCTACCAAATAACAATTATCTTCTTTGGCTATACTTTGCTTAGCATGATAAATTCCGTAAAGAACTTTACTTTTATGATAGATATCGCTCTCTGGAGAATTAAGGTACTTGGCAGCATTTTTATTATTGGCTAAAATTCGTCCTCCAAAACCCAATACACGCCCAGACATACTGTGAATAGGAAAAATAACACGTCCTTTAAAACGATCGAAATGCCTTTCTTCTTTTACAATGGTAAGCCCAGTTTTTTCTAAAAAATTAAGCTGATAGCCTTTTTTTAAAGCTTCATCTGTAAATGCTTGCCACTCGTCTAAAGCATAACCTAAATCGAATTTTTTTATTGTTTCTTCTGTAAATTTTCGCTCTTTAAAATAACTTAATCCAATGGCTTTACCTTGATCTGTTTTATGTAAAGTATCCTGAAAATACTGACTCGCAAATTCACTTACCAAATACATGCTTTCACGCTCATCTGCTTCTTGCTTCTGCTCATCGCTTTGTTCGGTTTCTTCAACTTCGATATTGTATTTTTTTGCGAGATATTTTATAGCTTCTGGATAGGTGAAATGTTCATGTTCCATTAAAAAAGATACAACTGTTCCTCCTTTTCCGCTGGAAAAATCCTTCCAAATTTGTTTTACAGGAGACACCATAAAACTTGGAGTACGTTCTTCACTAAAAGGGCTTAATCCTTTATAATTGCTTCCTGCTTTTTTCAGCATAACAAAATCGCCAATAACCTCCTCTACACGAGCAGCATCAAATACTTGGTCTATAGTCAATCTTGAAATCAATAGTACTAAATTAGTTAAAAATGTAAATGTAACACTTAATCATCAAAATTAATAACATCTATACATTTGACTTTGCACAAAAAAACCACTAACTTCGTTCTCCTTTCAATAAGGTATTTATTTAACTTAAGTTCAAAAAATTATGCTTTCCAATCAAATTTCACCAACAGAAACTCAATTAGCCGAATTACAAGCGTATCCACAAAATACACCTTTAGTCATGCTGAATATCTTAAAATTCAAAAAACAAACAGATACTAATGAAACTGGACAAGAAGTATATACACGTTATTTAAAAAACGCAACGCCTTTTGTTGAAAAATCTGGAGCAAGAGTGGTTTGGAAAGGTCAGGTTCATAATACTGTTATAGGAAATTCAGATAATCAACCTCATGTTGTGTTTTTGGTCGAATATCCAACTGTAAATCATTTTTTTGCTATGGTGTCTAATCCAGAATATCAAAAAATTGCTGGAGATCGCTCTATTGCTTTAGAATATGGCGGTTTAATAGCTTGCCAAAACACACAATAATGAAACTTTCATGATTACAATTTCAATTAAATAGATGAATGATGATATGAATGTTGCATCTGACAAATTAAAAACAATAAAAATTAACAGATGAAAACTATAAAAACTCATTTTCGAACTTGTAACCTTTGTGAAGCTATGTGTGGATTAGAAATTACCTATCAAAACAAAACAATTCTTTCCATAAAAGG
>CAYRVY010000147.1:0-5682 GCA_964427695.1 uncultured Flavobacteriaceae bacterium | reverse complement strand
TATTGTCTTTAAACGCTTCTAAATTAACTATATTAGAATCAATGCCATTTTGAATAATAGTTATATTGGCAAAACCTGTACCTATCAAATCTTCTTTATTCAACATTCTTAAAGCAAGTCGGGAGGCATTTATGTTTATATTATTCATCAATCCTTCAAGGGTAGAATAGTATTTATCCAATTTGTACTTTAGTTCAAAATCTCGAATTAAGTTTAGATTACCGCTCGACTTTACATCTTCATAAGTGATTTTTGTAGGTTCAATTATATAGTTTGAATTGGAAACCGAATTACGAATAGCATTGGCAATTTGTTTCATATCAACATTTTCTTGTTGTAGATAATTTAGTGTATATTTGCAGAAAGCAGCCTTTTTTTTGTTAATTCAATTTGTTGCGTTAAGATTTCTTCATCCAAATAGACATCATCTAAAAATCTTTGGTAATATATCATTTCAATATTGTTATCAATTCTATTTTGATTCCAATTATTAATACTTATGGCTATGAGAATACCAATTACCACAAGCAAAATTTCGCCAATGGCGTATTTTAGGTATTTAGTTGTTTTCCCTTTTTCCATAAGGTCGTAACGTAGTTTTCGAAAGGATTTTATCATTAAGTAGTAATAAATAGTTAGTTAGCGTTTTTAAAGTTAAACAAATTTTATTCAAATAGATATTAGTAGTAATTTTACGATATAAACAAAGCCCTTTCAGACCAACAATAAATGAGAAAAATAATATCTTTCATATTCATCACATTATTAACAGTTTCTTGCAAACAAGAAATAGAGAATACTAAAGTTTTAGGGCATGTATTTGGCACTTCGTATTCTATAAAATATTATTCGGATAGCAACCTCAATTTCGAAACCCAGTTTGATAGTTTGTTTTATGAAATTAATAAATCACTATCAACTTATCAGGTTAATTCTATTATTTCTAAAATTAATCGAAACGAATGGACTCATTTTGATAATCATTTTGTTAAAGTGTTTGAATCTTCAAAAACGATTTACAAAGAAACTCAAGGTGCTTTCGATCCAACAATTGGAGTATTAGTAAATGCTTGGGGTTTTGGACCAGAAGGGAAAGTTGTTGATATAGATAGCTTAAAAATTGACAGTCTTTTGTTATCTGTAGGATTTGATAAAGTAAAATTATTTAAAGATAAAATAGAGAAACCTTTTGCTACTTATTTAGATTTTAATGCCATTGCCAAAGGCTATGGAGTAGATGTAATTGCAGAGTTTTTAGAAAGCAAACAGATAGAAAACTATCTTGTTGAAATAGGTGGAGAGATACGAGCAAAAGGCACCAATCTTGAAAAACAATCTACTTGGAAAATTGGTGTAGAAATGCCAAATTTTGAAGGAGAACAATCTATACTAAAAGCCATTACACTGCATAATGAATCTATGGCAACTTCTGGGACTTACAGAAAGTTTAAAATTGATGAACAAGGCAATAGATATTCTCATATAATCGATACTAAAACAGGCTATCCTAGTAAAACCAATTTGTTAAGCATATCAGTAATTGCTAAAGATTGTATGACTGCTGATGCTTATGCTACAGCTTTTAAAACAATGGGAATAGAAAAAGTAAAAGACTTTTTAAAAAGCCATCCAGAATTAAAGGTTTTTTTGATTTTTGAAAATGACAGAAAAGAATTAGAAACTTTGTCAATTAATGGATTTCCTGAAGAGTAAAGTTGTCATTCCTGCGAAGGCAGGAATCCATTTTTAATTTAGTTTCAATTTATGAGATTCCTGCCTTGCTCCTCCGCTAAAGCTTCGGCAACACGCGGACGCAGGAATGACAAATTATTTAAAACAGACAGGAATAACCTCTCCTTTTGACAAACAATATCTAATAATATCTTGTTCTGAAAGTGTTGCAGTATAATCAACTTCTTCAACTTTAAAACCAATACTTCTGAGCTTGTTAAAATAATCGCGACCATACACACGTACATGATCATATTGTCCAAAGATTTTAGCACGTTCTTTTTTGTTTGTGATACTATTATCTTCAAAAGTTTTAGCTCTTTTCAAATCCTGCGGAATTTGAAAAATACCCATGCCTTCAGGTTTTAGTACACGATACAATTCTTGCATAGCTTTGGTATCGTCAGGAATATGTTCCAAGACATGATTGCAGAGAATCACATCAAATTTATTATCAGTAAACGGAAGATTACAAATATCTGCTTTTACATCAGCTAAAGGCGAATGTAAATCGGTAGTTGTATAATCCAGATTTTTTAATGCTTTAAACCGTTTATAAAAAGCCTGTTCTGGCGCAAAATGAAGAACCTTCAATTTAACAGAACCTGAAACAAGTTCAGGTTGAAAGAAATCGGTTTCATTCTTTAAATACAACCATAACAATCTATGTCGTTCTAAAGATAGTGTTGATGGAGACAATGCATTATCACGTTGTTTGCCATAACCATAAGGTAAAAAATTCTTAAAACTATTACCATCAATAGGATCTGTGTAAGTATTACCTTTTAAAAAGAAAGCCAAAAATGGACGTATTGTATAACTTAACCTGATTAGGAAAGGTCTTGGTAAAAAGTTTAATAAGACACGAATTACACTAATTTTCACGAATTCTTTTTTTAGAGGATTACACGTTTATAACTTAAGCTATCTTCTCCTAAATTAACTAAAAGAGCAAGTTTTAGTTTTGATGCTGCTAAATAATTGAGGGTTTGTTTTATATGGCTATCTTTAAGTTTAGAGATAGCTTTAATTTCTAATATTATCTTATCACCAATTACAAAATCAGCAAAATAATAATGAGGCAATATACTTCCTTTATACACAATATTAAATCGTTCTTCTTTTGAAAAAATGATATTATTCTTTTTAAATTCAATTTCTAAAGCATTACCATAAATTATTTCACTAAATCCTTTACCTAACCCTTTATGAACTTCCATACAAGCTCCAACAATTTGATAAGATTCATCTTTGTACAGTAACATTCTTATTTTTTTATTCGTATTAATTAGTGTAATTCGTGTCTTTTGAATTCGTTTTCCTCATCACTTTCAATTCCTAAAGCCTCATGCACATAAGCAAAGGTTGAAAGTAATTCGGGCTTACCATTTACCAAAGCTACATCGTGTTCAAAATGAGCAGATGGTTTATTGTCTTGTGTTGTAATAGTCCAACCGTCTTTATGTTGTTTAATACGATGCGTTCCCATATTTATCATTGGCTCGATAGCGACAACCATACCTTCAATAAATTTTTTACCACGTCCTCGTTTGCCATAATTGGGCATTTCAGGATCTTCGTGCATTTTACGTCCTAAACCATGACCAACCAATTCACGAACGATACCATAACCATGAGCTTCACAGTATTGTTGAATAGCAAAGCCTACATCACCAACACGATTATTTGCTTTAAATTCTCTAATTCCAACGTATAGAGATTCTTTGGTTATCTGCAATAATTTTTCAGTTTCTGAATCTATTTCACCTACAGCAAATGTATATGCGTGGTCGCCATAAAAGCCATTTTTAATAGCTCCGCAATCAATTGATATAATATCGCCTTCTATTAAAGGATTTTTATTAGGAATGCCATGAACCACTTGTTCATTTGGGCTCATACACAATGTGTTAGGAAAATCATACAATCCTAAAAACCCTGGAGCTGCACCATGATCTCGTATGCATTCTTCGGCTATTTTATCTAATTTCAACGTTGTAACGCCAGGTTTTACTTCTGCAGCAATAATACCTAAAGTTTTAGAAACCACTAAAGCACTTTCGCGCATTAACTCTATTTCTTCTTTGTTTTTTACTATAATCATCGATAAAAAATATTGCCAAAGATAATCAAAATTAAGCGTGAGTTAATTTTTATTGAAATATGACTTTTGACAGTCTTTTCGAACCAAATAAATCGGTAAATTTGCAGTCTAAATTGAAAGCTATGTATAAAGCAGTAAGTGCAGAGGATGCAGTAAAAGTAATAAAATCGAATAATAGAGTTTATATTCAGGCAGCAGCAGCAGCACCACAGGTTTTAATTAATGCAATGGCTGCCAGACATGAAGAATTGCGTAATGTAGAGGTTTGCCAGTTACATACCGAAGGTGAAGCACCTTATGCAAATATAGAATTTAAAGATAGTTTTCATGTTAATTCCTTTTTTATTGGAAAAAATGTAAGACATACTCTAAAAGCTGGTAATGGTTCCTATACTCCAGTTTTTTTGAGTGAAGTGCCTTTGCTTTTTAAAAGGAATATAATTGATTTGGATGTTGTATTAATTCACGTGTCAGTACCAGACAAACATGGTTATTGTTCGTTGGGAGTATCGGTCGAGGCTACTCTTGCAGCAATAGATAATGCAAAACATGTAGTAGCTCAAGTAAATAAACAAATGCCCAGAACTCATGGTGATGGCATAATCCATATTTCTGAAATAGATTTGTTTGTAGAATGTGATGAGCCATTGCCTGTTCATGTTATGTCTGAACCTACCGCAATAGAAAACAAAATTGGAGATTATGCTGCGAGTTTAATTGAAGATAAAAGTACATTGCAAATGGGAATTGGTACAATTCCTAATGCTGTACTTTCACGTCTTACTAATCATAAAAATTTGGGTTTACATACCGAAATGTTTTCTGATGGTGTTATAGATTTAATATTAAAGGATGTTATAAACAGCAACTATAAAGGTGTAAATAGAGGAAGAGCTTTGGCTACATTTTTAATGGGATCGAAACGACTTTACGATTATGTAGATGACAATCCTTTTGTAGAAATGCGTGCTTCAGATTATGTAAATGATGTTTCTATAATAAAGCAAAACCCAAAAATGGTTTCAATTAATTCAGCAATAGAAGTAGATTTAACAGGACAGGTTTGTGCAGATTCTATTGGTACACGATTGTATTCTGGAGTTGGAGGGCAAATGGATTATATACGTGCGGCATCTTTAAGTGAAGGTGGAAAAGCAATAATTGCATTACCTTCGATTACCAGAAAAGGGATTAGTAGAATTGTGCCAAGTTTAAAAACAGGTGCAGGAGTAGTTACAACAAGAGCACATGTACATTATATTATTACTGAATATGGTATTGCTAATCTGTATGGGAAAACTATAAAGGGACGTGTAAAAGCTTTAGTAAATATTGCACATCCAGACCATAGAGAAATTATAGATAAAGAATATTTTAATTTAATAAGAAGCTAAGATTATTTAAAAAGACCAAAAAAACCCTTTTTCTTTTTTTGTACTTTCATATTAGGAATTTCTTTGGTAATCATTTGATAGATTTCTCCCCAACCTAGAACACCTCCAATATTTCTGTCGTCTATAAACAAATCTGCATATATCTTTCTGCTTTTAGAATAATCGAATTGTTCTTCTTCAAAACTTTTGTTTACTGCATAAAACTCAATACCATTTTTATTACAAAAGGCAACAGCTTCATTTAGTCTAATTCCACTTCTGTAAGTCCATAAAATTAATCTATGTCCATTTTCTTGAAGTTTTTTCAAAGTTTCAAATGCAAAAATCCTAGGCTTACCAATTCCTGGATATTCATCTTCTACAATGGTGCCATCAAAGTCTATGGCAATAATTAATTTGTCGTGAAAATTCATAAATTCATTTTAATGCTTATAGATGTACAATATATCTACA
>CAYRVY010000146.1:0-5744 GCA_964427695.1 uncultured Flavobacteriaceae bacterium | reverse complement strand
AACTCATAACCTATAGTTATGAAGAATTTAAAAAATTATGGACAGGTGTTTTAATATTATTTGCTAAAAATGACGATTTTAAAAGTTATAATGAAAAAACTTCTGCCTTAAAACGTTTTTGGGATTTAATACAGCCTCACAAAACTATTTTAGTACAAGCACTTTTTGGTGCAGTAATTTTCACCATTCTTGGATTAGCCATGGCTATTTATGTACAAAAAATAACCGATTATGTGTTGGTTGGTGGAAACCGAAAACTACTCAATCTTTTAAGTTTTGGCATGATTGGGATAGTTTTGTTACAACTTTATATTGGTAGTAAAAAAAGCCTATTTGTCTTAAAAACAGGGCAACTAATAGATGCTAAACTTATTTTGGGTTACTACAAACATTTATTACAATTACCTCAACGCTTTTTTGACACGATGCAAATTGGCGAAATAACCTCAAGAATAAGCGATGCCGTAAAAATAAGAGCCTTTATAAATAATGTAGCTATAGATATGTTGGTAAATATCTTTATAATCATATTTTCTTTTAGCTTAATGTTTACTTACTATTGGAAATTGGCATTGGTTATTTTGTTGGTCATCCCGTTTTACCTATTCATTTATATGCTATTGGACAGATTCAATAAAAAAGTAGAACGAAAACTTATGGAAGATGCTGCCGAACTACAAACCCAATTAGTAGAAAGCATAACACATATTAGAACAGTAAAAGAGTTTGGTATTGAAGATTTTTCAAATATTAAAACAGAAAATCGTTTTGTTAAACTTTTATTTACAACATATAAATCTGGATTAAATAGTATTTTTTCAGGTTCTTCAACCAAATTTTTGGCTTCAATCTTTACTGTTATTTTATTATGGATTGGTTCTGGCTATGTGCTTGATGGCGAAATAACAACAGGAGAATTATTTTCATTTTACGCACTTATTGGTTACTTTACTTCTCCTGTGGCTTCATTAATTGGCATGAACAAAACCATACAAAACGCACTTATTGCAGCTGATAGATTGTTTGAAATAATGGATTTAGAACGTGAAGAAACCGAAAATAAAATTGCGCTTAATAAAGAAAATCTTGGCGATATTGTTTTTGAAAACGTGAGTTTTAGGTATGGAACAAGAATCGAAGTTTTTAAAAATTTTAACGCAACATTAAAAAAAAGGCAAACAACAGCTATTGTTGGCGAAAGTGGAAGTGGAAAAACCACGCTAATTGCTTTGCTTCAAAATTTATACCCAATAAAAGAAGGTAAAATTTATATTGGTAATTACGATTTAAAACACATACATTATAAAAGTTTACGTGCTTTAGTTGGTGTAATACCGCAACAACTCAATTTATTTTCAGGAACCATTATAGAAAACATTGCATTGGGTGAAAATTTTCCCAATATAAAACGCATTATAGAATTATCTAACCAATTAGGAATTATCAAGTTTGTAGAAAAATTACCAAACGGTTTTGAAACTCAAGTTGGCGAAAATGGAGCCATGCTTTCTGGAGGTCAAAAACAACGTATTTCTATTGCGCGAGCTTTATACAAAAACCCTGAAATTCTACTTATGGACGAAGCCACTTCTGCTCTCGACACACATTCTGAAACGATTGTAAAAAAAGTAATTGATGATTTTAAAGCACAAGGGAAAACCATTATTGTTATTGCACATCGCTTAAGTACTATTGCAAATGCAGATGTTATTTTAGTTATGGAACATGGTAAAATTGTAGAGCAAGGAACTCACGACTATTTAATAAAACAAAAAGGTGAATATTTTTCGCTTTGGGAAAAACAAAGTATTGTCTAAACAAAACTAATCCACTTACTAAATTATCTTTTTTTCAGAAGAAATTTTACGTAAGTTTGCAATGAATTTTCAACCCTCTTTATGAACAAATTACTAATTGTTGGCACTGTAGCTTTTGATGCTATCGAGACTCCATTTGGGAAAACCGATAAAATTCTTGGAGGTGCAGCTACTTTTATAGGTTTAGCAGCTTCTCAATTTAATATTGATGCAGCTATAGTTTCAATCGTTGGTGGCGATTTTCCTCAAGAATATTTAGATTTATTATCAAATAAAAACATCGATCTTTCTGGAGTTGAAATTGTAAAAGAAGGTAAAACCTTTTTTTGGAAAGGGAAGTATCATAACGATATGAATTCTCGCGATACACTTATAACTGATCTAAATGTATTAGTAAATTTTAATCCAATAGTCCCGGAAAATTATAGAAATGCAGAGGTTGTAATGTTAGGCAATTTACATCCTCTAACGCAATTAAGTGTTATAGAACAAATGCAGACAAAACCAAAACTCATAATTTTAGACACCATGAATTTTTGGATGGATAATGCTTTAGAAGATTTATATAAAGTAATTAAAAAAATTGACGTTATTGCTATTAACGAAGAAGAAGCTAGACAGCTTACAGGAGAGTATTCTTTAGTTGTTGCAGCAAGAAAGATTCATAAAATGGGACCAAAATATGTAGTGATAAAAAAAGGTGAACATGGTGCTTTGTTATTTAATGATGATAATGTATTTTATGCTCCTGCTTTACCGTTAGAAGAAGTATTTGATCCAACTGGTGCAGGAGATACTTTTGCAGGAGGCTTTGCTGGTTACATTGCAAAAACTGGAGATGTCACTTTTGAAAATATGAAAAAAGCTATTATCTACGGTTCTACTTTGGCTTCGTTTTGTGTAGAAAAATTTGGAACAGAGCGTATGGAAAATTTATCAGCTAAAGAGGTGCAAAAACGTTTACATCAATTTAAATCATTAACCCAATTTGAAATAGAATTAACATAAACAAAAACGCACTCAAATAATGAGTGTTTTTTTATTTCCGCTAAAGCGGAAAACTCATAATTTAAAAGAAAATAACAATAATGAGCGATGCTTTAAAACATGAATGTGGAATTGCACTCATAAGGCTTTTAAAACCATTAGAATATTACCAGCAAAAATATGGCAGTGCGTTTTATGGTGTAAATAAAATGTATTTAATGATGGAGAAGCAGCATAATCGTGGTCAGGATGGAGCTGGTTTTGCAAGTGTTAAATTAGACACCCAGCCTGGCGAACGTTATATTAGTAGAGTACGATCGATAGCGCAGCAACCAATTCAAGATATATTCACTCAAATAAATGACAGAATTAATAAAGAACTTATCGAGCATCCTGAATACAACAACAATGCTGAACTTCAAAAAAAGCATATTCCGTATATTGGCGAACTGCTTTTGGGCCATGTGCGTTATGGCACTTTTGGTAAAAATAGCGTAGAAAGTGTACATCCTTTTTTAAGACAGAACAACTGGATGCATCGTAATTTAATTCTCGCTGGAAACTTTAACATGACTAATGTTAAAGAATTATTTAATAATCTTGTAGCTTTAGGGCAGCATCCGAAAGAATATACTGATACCATAACTATTATGGAGAAAATTGGTCATTTTTTAGACGATTCAGTTAGCAAAATATATAAGAGTCTCAAAAAAGAAGGCTATAGCAAAAATGAATGTTCGCCACTTATTGCAGAACGATTAAAATTAGATAAAATTTTAAAGAAGGCGGCTAAAAATTGGGATGGAGGATATGCAATCGCAGGGCTTTTAGGTCATGGTGATTCATTTGTAATGCGAGATCCAGCAGGAATTCGTCCTGCTTATTATTATAAAGATGACGAAGTAGTTGCTGTCGCTTCAGAACGTCCAGTAATTCAAACTGTTTTTAATGTGGACTTTAATGATGTTAAAGAATTAGACCCTGGTCATGCTTTAATTATTAAAAAATCTGGAGAGTCGTCGATAAAACAAATTTTAAAACCTTTAGAAAGAAAAGCTTGTTCTTTTGAACGCATTTATTTTTCCAGAGGTGGTGATGCTGAAATCTATAAGGAGAGGAAATTACTTGGTAAACTAATTATGCCCAAAGTTTTAGAATCTATTAATTACGACATTAAAAACTCTGTGTTTTCTTATATTCCAAATACGGCAGAAACTTCTTTTTTTGGTATGATTGAAACAGTTGAGGATTATTTAAACAAAAAGAAAACAGATGCTATTTTGAAAGGGAAACGCTCTATATCTGCTAAAAAAGTTAAAGAGATTTTATCTGAACGTCCTCGAATAGAAAAAATAGCGATTAAAGATGTTAAGTTGAGAACATTTATAACAGAAGATAGTAGCCGAGACGATTTGGTAGCTCATGTTTATGATGTTACATATGGAGTGATTAAGCCTAGTGATAATTTGGTTATTATTGATGACAGTATTGTTCGTGGCACAACTTTAAAAATGAGTATCTTAAAAATGTTGGATAGACTTAACCCTAAAAAAATTGTAATAGTCTCTTCGGCACCTCAAATTCGTTATCCAGACTGTTATGGTATAGATATGGCAAACCTAGAAAGCCTTATCGCTTTTAAAGCTACACTCAAACTTTTAAAAGATTTTGATAAATATGACATTATAGAAACTGTTTATAATAAATGTAAAGCACAAATAAGTTTAAAAGATAAGGATGTAAAAAATTATGTTAAAGAAATTTACAAGCCGTTTACAGATGAACAAATTTCTGATAAAATCTCTGAATTGTTAACCCATAAAACCGTAAAAGCAGATGTGAAAATTATTTTTCAACCTGTGAAAAATTTGCACAAAGCGTGTCCTAAAAACTTAGGAGACTGGTATTTTACAGGCAACTACCCAACTGCAGGAGGCAATAGAGTTGTTAATAAAGCATTTCTTAATTTTTATGAAGGAAACAAAGAAAGAGCATATTAGGAAAAAAGGTCGATTTTAGCATTTCATCCAAAAAAAATGCGTTTAAACTAAAAAAAATGCATTTCGTCTATTAATTATAGTCGTTAAACAAAATACTTTTACATTAGAGCCACCATAACATAAGTAGGTTAAGTTCATGGTAGATTTGGGGCAAAAAAAGGTAAACTCTCGTTTACCTTTTTTTATTTTCCACAAGTATATTTGTAATCTATTGATTATGCATATTTTAAATTATTATTTCTGTCTTTTACCCTATTCTACTCTCGAAAACCATTATATAAACAGAATGCTGTTAGACTAATTTATAAGTATTTTATCTAAAATATTTAATAATTAGAAAGAAGCTACATTATATTTGACTCATCATAACATAAGTAGGTTAAGTTTATGATAGATTTGGGGCAAAAAAGGTGAACTCTCGTTCACCTTTTTTATTTCAATAATTTCTTGAAACAAACTATCCTCGAATCAATGCTTATAGGAATTCTCTTAAATAAAATTTCAAAAACCTATTTTGCTTTTACATATCTTCGTTCTACTTCATTCCAATTAATTACATTAAAAAATGCATTTATATAATCTGGTCTTCGATTTTGATAGTTTAAGTAATATGCATGTTCCCAAACATCTAATCCTAAAATTGGTGTGCCTCCGCAGCCAATCTCTGGCATTAAAGTGTTGTCTTGATTTGCTGTAGAGCAAACTTCAACTTTTCCTCCCTTATGCACACATAACCATGCCCAACCAGATCCAAAACGTGTTGCTGCTGCTTTTGCAAATACGTCTTTAAAAGCATCAGCCGAACTAAATTCAGCTTCAATGGCATCTTTTAATTCTCCAGATAAGTACCCTTTCTCTTCAGGATTCATAACAGCCCAAAATAAAGAATGATTATAAAATCCTCCTCCATTATTTCTAACAGCAGCATTGTTCATGTCTA
>CAYRVY010000145.1:0-5747 GCA_964427695.1 uncultured Flavobacteriaceae bacterium | reverse complement strand
AGCGACAATTAGAAGATAATTGGAGATGGTCTAACAAAAACCCTTCAAATTTAGGTTCAGCAGTTATAGACGAAGCATTAGTTAACGTTACCAAAGAAGAACTCTTCGACCCTCAGTTTTATATTACTAGAATTCCTTCAGAAGAAAAAGAAATAGACAGCTTGGCCAAAGACCGAAATTTTGCGTATTACCAATTAGGATTAATTTATAAAGACAAGTTTAAAGAATACAATTTAGCCAAAGACAAACTACAAGCCTTGCTAAAAAACAACCCTGAAGAACGGTTAATTTTACCTTCAAAATATAATTTATATAAAATATATACCCTTTTGAATTTAGAAGACGAGGCCGAAATAACAAAAGACGACATTATTTCTAAACATCCAGATTCAAGATACGCAACAATTTTATTAAATCCAGAAACCATTTTAGGAAAAGACGAGAACAGCCCGGGAAACAGTTATACAAATTTGTATAAACAGTTTGAAAATCAGAAATATTTAGAAGTTATTTCAAAAAGCGATATATACATTACAAATTTTGATGGCGAAGACATTGTACCCAAATTCGAGTTTTTAAAAGCTGTATCAAAAGCGAGGCTCTATGGTTATGATAGCTATAAAGAAGCTATAAATTACATTGCTTTAAATTATCCAAATAGCCCTGAAGGTAAAAAAGCAGAAGAGATGATGCAATCCGTAATTCCTCTACTTGCAACAAAAGAATTTCAAGATGATTTAGAAGCTAAAAATTTTAAAGCTATATATCAATTTAGAAATGCTTCAGTTGAAGCTATAGAAGCGTTTGTTAAGAATCTGGACGAAGCCGTTACGAAAGTTAAATATTTTGATTTAAAGACCTCAAAAGATATTTATAACCAAAACACTATCTTTGTGGTAGTGCATGGATTTAGAAGTATAGATGGAGCATTAGGATTTGCTGAAATATTAAAAGATTATAAACACCCAATAAATAAAAAGCATTTTGCAATTTCATCTCCAAACTATAAAATCATTCAGATCCACAAAAATTTAGAAGAATATTTAAAATCTCTACAATAATTAAATTAATAGCAACCATGTTTTCAGATCATAAAAAAGGAAAAATGACTACAGACAATACATCTCACCAAAACATTATAGCTCAAGGCACTACATTAGTTGGCGACATTACAAGCAAAGGAGCTTTTAGAATTGACGGAATAATTCAAGGAAAATTAAAAACCTCTGGAAAGGTAGTAGTAGGAAAAACAGGAATTATAAATGGCACTTTAGAAGGTGTTAATGCTGACTTTGAAGGAAAATTTTCAGGGAAGTTAAAACTATCAGGCACATTATCTCTTAAATCTTCAGCACATATTGAAGGCGAAGTTGAGGTTGGCAAACTTGCTGTTGAGCCAGGAGCTACATTTAATGCAGTTTGTAGCATGAAAGGCGCAGTAAAAGAACTCAATAAAAGCGAAGAGCAACAAGATTCAAGAACAGAAACCGAAAGGACAGCTTAAAACCTATGCGCGTTTTCTAGGAATAGCCATTCAAATGTTTGCTATTATTTGGTATTGGGTCATTTATTGGAGTTAAATTAGACGAGAATTTTCCAAATAAAAACAAGTTGTACATTATTATTTTGTCATTATCTTCTGTAATAGGAGCAATAATTTTTGTAATAAGACGTATTATTGCAGCCTCAAAACACGATAAACAATGAATAATACTTTTATAAAAAGACAAATAACCTTTTTAATACAAACTTTAACCTTAAGCCTAATCTTATATGGAATACACTGGTACTTGCTATTTCATTTTGCTCAGGATATAAAGCTGTTTTTCCCTTTATGGCAAGTATATACGTTTCACTTTATAGTAACTGCATTATTGTTTTCCGTAATCAATTATAGATACTCCTTTGGTAAAACGGATGTTTTTAATTTCTTCATGATAACAACACTCATAAAAATGACATTAGCCATTTTATTTTTATTGCCATTATTGTTATCAGATTTTGAAAAGAAACAGCCTGATATATTCAATTTTTTCATTCCTTATTTTATTTATTTATTTTTTGAAGTCTATTCTTTAACACAATTTCTTCAAAAAAGGAATTAAAACACATCGTTATTTCCTTAAAAAACAAGGGCTAAATAATCACTAAATTATTGTTTGTCATTTAATAGAATGTATGTACATTTGCACGGAATTTAAAGACAGGTATTTTTAAGCAATACAGAATGACATTAAACACCTTTAAAAAAGTATTATTTTTTGTACTATTTTCAATGAATTTATTTGCTGGATACGCATCCGAAAATAAAGAGGGAAAAGATGACGAAGAATTTAATGCCAAGGAGATGATTATGCATCATATTAAAGATGCACACGAATTTCACATTATAGATTGGAATGGTAAACCTATATCAATCCCCTTGCCAATAATTTTATGGACAGATAACGGATTGACTGCTTTTATGTCTAGTGGGTTTTACCATGATGATTCTGGTAAAGTAATCGTTGAGAAAAACGGAAATAAATTCGTAAAATTTCACGAAAAAATATATCAATTAAATGATGGAGCAACCACTTTAGCTTTTGATGAGCAACACTACCCAACTAACGCATATCTTCCATTAAATTTTTCAATTACTAAAAATGTATTTATGATGTGGGTTTCTATTATAGTATTGTTATTAATATTCTTAACATCAGCAAGAAGTTATAAGAAATCTAAAGACAATGTACCAACAGGAATAGCTAGCTTCGTTGAGCCATTAATTGTATTTGTTAGAGATGAGATTGCTAAACCAATGATTGGAGAGAAGAAGTACAAAAAGTACATGCCGTATTTATTAACTGTGTTTTTCTTTATATGGTTGAATAATGTATTTGGATTAATACCAATTTTAAATGGCGCAAATTTAAGTGGAAACATTGCGTTTACATTAGTATTAGCAACATTTACATTTATAATTACAACACTAAGTGGGAATAAAAATTACTGGAAGCATATTTTCTGGATGCCAGGAGTTCCTGTGCCAATGAAACTGTTTTTAATGCCAATTGAGATTATTGGAATGTTTACAAAGCCAATCTCATTAATGATTCGTTTGTTCGCTAATATTACAGCAGGACATATAATTATCTTATCGTTAATGTCTTTAATATTTATATTTAAAAGTATTGCAGTTGCACCAGTTTCAATAGCATTTTCATTTTTCATTATAATTATAGAAATTGTGGTAACAGCAATACAAGCATATATATTTACAGTATTGTCAGCCCTTTATTTTGGAATGGCAATAGCAGAAGAGGATCATTAATTAATTTAAATTTTATATTATGACTATTACAGGAATTGCAGCTATTGGAGCTGGTATAGCAGTTATTGGAGCTGGTATAGGTATTGGTAAAATTGGTACAGCTGCTATGGAAGCTATGGCACGTCAACCAGAAATGCACGGAAAAATACAAACTTCCGCATTAATTTTAGCAGCCTTCGTAGAAGCAGTAGCGCTATTTGGTGTTGTTGCTGCGTTAATCGTATAAGGATTGTGAAATATAGAGGTAACGGTTGGTTGCCTCTATATTTTAACTCTCTTTTGTGTTCCGCTTTGGCGGATGAGAAGATGTGGCTTAATTCCCTAACCCTTTGGGTCGGAATTAAGGACGTTTGCGTAGCAAACTCAATTTAATGCCTCGTATGCTCTGCGTTGAGGTAGTTTATTTTAAATTAAAAGAACACGATAAGAAATGGATTTAATTACACCTGGATTTGGACTTGTATTTTGGACAGTAATCACCTTTTTATGCTTGCTTTTTGTTTTGAGAAAATTTGCATGGAAACCAATTCTTGGAGCAGTCGAAGAGCGAGAAGAAGGTATTAAAGAAGCACTAGCTTCTGCTGAAAAAGCACGTATTGAAATGCAAAACCTTACAGCCGACAATGAGCGGATTTTAAAAGAAGCTCGTGCTGAACGTGAAACCTTACTTAAAGAAGCTCGTGAGATTAAAGCAAAATTAATTGATGATGCAAAAGAAGAAGCGCAAACTCAAACAGGTAAAATGATTGAGCAAGCAAAAGCAGCAATCGAAAGCGAGAAAAAAGCAGCGATGACAGAATTAAAAAATCAAGTGGCAGAATTGTCGGTAGATATAGCAGAAAAAGTAGTGCGTGCAGAACTATCTAACAAAGACAAACAATTAAAATTGGTTGAAGATATGTTAGGAGAAGCGACTTTAAACTAACAAATATTAATTAAGAAGAAGTCCTTTCCTTTAGAAAGGATTTAGGATAGGCATATGGCAGGAACAAGAGCAGCAATACGTTACGCAAAAGCAATTTTAGATTTAGCTAAAGATCAAAACACAGTGGAAACTGTAAATAATGATATGAAGTTAATAACTGAAACTATTACAAAAAGTGAAGATTTAAACAAAATGCTTCATAGCCCAGTTGTGCGTTCTGAAATTAAAAAAAGGATATTATTAAAAGTATTTAATGATTCTAACATCATTACCGTTGGTTTAATAGATACTTTAATTAACAATAAAAGAATTAGCATT
This sequence comes from uncultured Flavobacteriaceae bacterium, assembly GCA_964427695.1. Classification (GTDB taxonomy): domain Bacteria; phylum Bacteroidota; class Bacteroidia; order Flavobacteriales; family Flavobacteriaceae; genus PRS1. The sequence continues at coordinate 1,191 of CAYRVY010000145.1, read as the reverse complement.
TTAGAGGAGGTCGCTTCAAAATATAATCAATTATATGATCAATATAGAGGAAGCGAAGTAGCAACTGTTATTACGGCAGTTCCATTAACTAACAATTTAAAATCTAAAGTGTTGGCCAAAGCAAAAGAGCTTACAGGGAAAAATGTTGAACTTAAAAATAGTGTTGACGAAAGTATAATAGGAGGTTTTATTTTGCGTATTGGAGATATTCAATACAATGCGAGTATTGCAAACCAATTAAATAAATTAAAAAGAAAATTTATATTAAATTAAAAGGAAGTTTTTCGTAGATGTTTATCATCTAACGTCTAACGTCTAACATCTAATAAATAAAAAATGGCAGAAGTAAAACCAGCTGAAATATCAGCAATCTTAAAACAACAACTATCAGGATTTGAAGCATCAGCTTCATTAGATGAAGTAGGAACAGTTCTAACAATAGGAGATGGTATTGCACGTGTTTATGGATTGTCTAATGCACAATACGGAGAATTAGTAGAATTTGATAATGGTCTAGAAGGTATTGTACTTAATCTTGAAGAAGATAACGTAGGTGTTGTATTGTTAGGATTTTCAAATAACATTAAAGAAGGAGGTACTGTAAAACGAACAAAACGTATTGCGTCTATTAATGTAGGAGACGGAATTGTAGGTCGTGTTGTAAATACTTTAGGAACTCCTATTGATGGTAAAGGACCAATTTCTGGAGAAACTTTCCAAATGCCATTAGAGCGTAAAGCACCTGGAGTTATTTTTAGAGAACCAGTAACAGAGCCATTGCAAACAGGTATTAAAGCCATTGATGCAATGATTCCTGTTGGTCGTGGACAACGTGAGTTGGTAATTGGAGATAGACAAACAGGAAAAACAACCGTTTGTATTGATACCATTTTAAATCAAAAAGAGTTTTACGACGCAGGAGAACCTGTTTATTGTATATATGTTGCTATTGGACAAAAAGCATCAACAGTTGCAGGAATTGCAAAAACATTAGAAGATAGAGGCGCTATGGCTTACACAACAATAGTTGCTGCAAATGCATCAGATCCAGCTGCAATGCAAGTATATGCACCTTTCGCAGGAGCTTCAATAGGAGAATATTTTAGAGATACTGGTCGTCCAGCATTAATTGTATTTGATGATTTATCAAAACAAGCAGTAGCATATCGTGAAATCTCGTTATTATTACGT
>CAYRVY010000144.1:1361-5760 GCA_964427695.1 uncultured Flavobacteriaceae bacterium | reverse complement strand
AAATCATTTAGTAATGATAATCCATATTGATAAGATGCATTCATCCAGCCAAAGCCTTCTTGAGTTATGTATTCAAAATCAGTTCCAACGTTACCATATTCTGCAAATACTTTGTGTGTTGCTTCAACAACATCATATTTTTCAGGAATTGTACCATTATAATCAGCAGCATTTTTCGTTATCATAAATAGCCATCTATAAATAAGTTCTTGAGCTTCGACAGAATAGCCATAATTATTTAAGCCTCTCCAAATCATCATTTGATGAGGGGCCCAACCGTTGGGATAGTCCCATTGCTTTTGTGGGCGATCTGTCGATATTTTTCCTCTACTTTCTTCGGTACATCCTGCAATTCCTCCTTTTTCTTTTAATAATGGGATTGCTTTATCAATGAGTTTTCTTGCCTGCTCTTTCGAGCACATATTTGCCCATAATGGTGCTAAAGTAGGAGCTGCTACAAAATTAGATTGCTGCTTTGTTTTAACATTGTAGTCAAAATATAATCCCTTGTCTTCGTTCCACATATATTTATTTACAGCTTCTTTTCTTGTTTTAGCTTTTTTCAACCAATAATCACTTGTATAAACGTTAGAATTATTTTTAAAAACACCGCCAAATTCACTTAGTATTAATTCGGCAAAGTCTGTTTCATATTTATACAGCATAGCATTAAGCTCTACAAGGTTCAAATCGGCACAAGTACCTTCAATTCTGTAAGATGTATCATGACCTGACTCTCTAACGGTTCTATCATGAATAAAATAAGTATCTAAATCTTTATTAAGAATGATCCCTTTAGTATAACCTTTTTCATAATCACGAATTGAAATTTGCATCTTTTCAGCATAAGGTTTAATTACTGAATCGAAGTGTCCTTCTTCACATTCAGGTGGAAAACCAATGCCTTCGGCCAAATACCTGTTGAGTCCATTTTGAGTAAGGCGTTTACCTTCAATCATCCACACAGTTTCGTATTCCCTTATGGCAGTTTGAAGATGTTGTTTTAACCACTCTTTGTCCTTTGTAATTTCAAATACTTCTCTTATTAAACTTGAATAAAATGGTGGCTGTGTTCTGGTTAAGTAATAGGAACGGTTGGCGTTAAGAATCTTGCCATAGTATTCAATCTCATACTGAAAATTATCTGCCATTGCTTTTGCTAACTCAACTTTACCATCTATTAACAAACCAACAGATTCAAAGTAACTGTCCCAGCCATACATTTCGTTAAATCTCCCTCCTGGAACTACAAAAGGAACACCTTTTATTTTATTGCCATCGGATTCTAATTTTAAGGATAGAATACCAGGTTTGTCATTACATGCTTTTACATATTGAGCTGTGATATGTTCTGGAAGTCGGATTACTTTAATTGAATATTTATTTTCAAGTTTTTTGTAATAATTAAATGCCTTGTTGTCTTTGTAAGGCACATAAATTCTCAAGGTGCTTGAAGCGAGACTTTCGTTTTTTGTATCAAGAATTAACCCTTCAATACCATTTTCGTCCATAGTACGAGTAAGCCCTTTCCAATAATAATCTTTAATCATTCGGGATATTCTGTTAACTGGAAGTTCTTCAATTTTAGATAAAGGAATTTTAGCTATTTGTTTGTCTTCATTTTTAGCAATAACCAATTCTTGTAATAAATTAGACAGGTAATAAGTACCTTTAATTGTATAAGACTTATTATTAGTATCAATTAGTTTAAAGGCTTTTGGTCCATTATCTTCAATAGTTATTTTTTTATCATTATCTGTATCCTCTTGATGCAATAGTTTTTCAAGAGTTTTGACTATATTTAAATGGAACATCATAACTGTTGAACAATTTTTTGTTTAGTAAGCCTATCTATTAATAAAACAAAAATTATTAATAAGCCCATAGGTATTAAGAGGAAATAAAAGGCATTTGCTCCACCAATACTTTCAAATAATTCACCAATTATTCTGGACCCAATTGTTCCTCCAAAAGCCGAAAATATTATAATTAATCCTGACATTGGAGAATGCAAGCTTTTTGGAAGAGAACTTAAAACTGTAGAATTTAACAAAGGGTATATAGGTGCAATAAATAAACCAATTAATGGCAATATAAATCCTAACATTGGCACTTCGGTAATACTTTTTATTTCATTCAAAGATTCAATATCAACCTTTAATTGAGGGAGTACACTTAATAAAATAGCTCCAGAAATAATAACACAAATAACCACTAAATACATCCATGAAATATATTTTGTAAGATAACCAGCTACAAACCGTCCTAATGCAAGAGAAAGTGCTAAAATACTTGCCATTTGGACACTTAATTGTTCACTGAAATTAAATATCTTCTCGTTAAATGTGGGTAACCATGTCATGATGCCTTGTTCAATCATTACAAAAAAGAAAGCAGATGCTAAAAAAACCAAAACTAAAGGCACTATTATCAATTTTACAGACTTTAATAAGTCTTCTTTTAAATTTGACCCAATAACTTCTACGGTATATTCTATCTTGGAAAAAAGTAAAAAAACAAATGAAATAACTATTAATCCACAGATTACATAATACACATCAAGCCATGCATTTACGTTAGTATCTGAATAAAATGCTGGAAAAAGAAAATACGCCAACGCAATTCCAACCATAAAAAATCCTTCAATAGAACTCATTAATGAAGAATGTTCTTTTTTTGATGAAGTTATTATACCAATTAAAGAATACACAGAAAGTTTAATTAAAGCAAAACTTACTCCTATAGTTAAAAATAAGATTTTTGTGTAAAAAAATGTATTTCCAAATATCATTTGTAAACAACCGAAAAACACAATTATTAATGCTGTTAGCATAGCTTTTTTATAACCAATTCTTGGCAAGAAAGATGCTATTAAAAAAGATACGATGGCAATAGGTAAATCTTTAAATGCTTCTAAAAGTGAGGCCTGTGATTCGCTTACATGATAAACGTTGATTGATTTATGGATAACTATGCCAACACTATTTAACAAAATTGCGAAAACAAAGTAATTGAGATAAAGAGATATTTTTATTCCTATATTTTTCATAACACTTAAGTTTTAGAGATTTCTGTTATATTTAATCTAGTGGCTAAAACAGCAGAAAAAACAAAGAAAACACCACCAAATATAATGGCATTAACAGCACTATTATTAAGTAAGTGTTTAATAATAGATCCAAAGGTTATTGTTTGTATAAACATTGGTATTACTATCATCATATTTACAATTCCCATATAAACACCTCTTTTATCTTGAGGTATAATTCTTGATACCATAGAATATGGAATTCCCATCATAGCAGCCCAACCAATACCAAGAAAAAGCATTGGTAAAAATATTAAGATTTGATTTTTTATATAGGGCATACTCAACATTGCGATTGCAGATAGCAACAAACTAACTACATACACTTTTTTATTACTGAATTTTTTAGCAAGAGGCACTAATGCTAATGCTACTATCATGGTTACAAAATTATAAGAACCATTCATTAAAGCGGCTTTTCCTAATGCAGCTCCTTTATTTAAGTTAAGACTTTCTCCTAACATTGGAGCAATAAACTGCCAATAGCAAAACAAAGCATACCATTGAAAAAGAAATACTGCCGACAAGCGCCACATAAATTTTGGCATTTTTCCAATAGCACTAGCAATTTCTTTTACAGGATCTAAAATTCGGTGTAAAACAGGCATTTGTTTGCTTAATTTGATAGCTTTTAATTCTTTACTTGAAGGAGGAATTTCGGGAGTTTTTAAAACTGTCCAAAGAATAGTAGTTATAGAAATAAAAGCACCTATAAAGAATGAATAATAAAGCCATCTTGGAATCGTTTTTGTAATTGTATCACTACTTTCTACACTAAACCAATCTTGAAAAAGAAATATAGATAAGTTAGCCAAAACTATTCCAGCACCTACAAACAAACTTTGCATTTGAAAACCAAAATTAAGTTGACTATCTGGCAACTTATCACCTATAAAAGCTCTAAAAGGCTCCATAGCGGTATTATTTCCTACATCTAAAATCCATAGCAGTCCTACTGCAAACCATAGTTCAGGACTATATGGAAAAGCAAACAAACATAAACTTCCTATTATAGCTCCTATAAGAAAGAATGGTTTGCGACGGCCAAATTTTGGTGACCAAGTTTTATCTGAAATTGCACCAACAATAGGCTGAATTAACAAACCTGTTATAGGTCCTGCGAGGTTTAGTATTGGTAATTGGTCGTAACTTGCTCCAAGAAAAGAAAATATTGGATTTATGGCTGTTTGTTGTAAACCAAAACTGAATTGGATTCCCAGAAACCCTATATTCATATTCCATATTTGCCAAAAAGAAAGTTTAGGCTTTTTAAAGGTCATATCTTTTTATTATTGATTTTAATATTCAAAT
>CAYRVY010000144.1:0-1261 GCA_964427695.1 uncultured Flavobacteriaceae bacterium | reverse complement strand
GGGAAGTAAGAAATTTTATCTCCAATCATAAGCCTAATTTTTGATTACAATTTTGAAAATTTAAAGCGTGGTACATAAATACTATCCCTGAAGCCGAAAAACCCATTTCTTTTTTCCCACATAATTTTAAATTATCTGCAGTTATATATTCATTAAAATTCCAGTTTTGTGAATCTATAACCGAAATAAAATCTTGAATAATCATTTTAACCTCTATAATTAAGTCATTGTTAGATAGACCAAGGCAAAAAAGTCCCATCCAGACAGGCCAAATACCACCATTATGAAAATTATAAGGCTTATTTTTAAAAGAAAAAGAATAGTTGTCTTTTAAATATTCCCATTCATTATCATGTTCTTCAATGACAGGCCAAAACGCTGGAACTAACATTTTTGAAATAGTTGTTTTTAATAAAGATAAATATAATTTAATACTCTTTTTTTGAGATGAAGACAATTTGAAATGTAACATTGCTAATGCATTTCCAGCAGCATCAAACCTATCATCATATTTTCCAGGCAATATGCTTGAACAAAAATGTAGGATAGATTTATCTAAAACCTTATTAAAAGGCTGCTTTTGATATACATTTTTATAGTTATTTGGTTTTTGTGGCCAAAAATTAATTAAAGTTTTAGCTTTCAATTCATCAAATTCTGGATCTGATTGATTTTGAATTTTAAGCCACAACGATTCTCCCCATAATCGTAACATATTATCATATAAAGTATATCCATGAATTGGGTATTCATCAGCCCAATTACCACTTAAAGGAGTGTAAATCCACCCTTTACCATTAAATTCTATAGTTTTTAAATAGTTTCTGCTTTTAAGAATAGTTGGTATTAGAGACTGCCATGTTTCATCATCCTCAGTATTTAAGTAATATAAACAAGCTCCTATAATAAACCATGTATTAGTATCTATCCTTCCAACCAGACTTCCATAAGATTTATCTACTACACCTCCATTTTCTAATACGTTTGATGGTATAATTCCTAAATCATGTTGATGTTTTGAAAGTGTTATTAAGGATTGTTTGAATCCTTCAATTAGAATATTTTCTTCGGCCAAAATACCAGCAATTCCGCAAATTATACTATCTCTTGCCCAAATGCGCTTATAATTATCAGACTCAATTGTACTGGCTAATATGCCTTTTGGTGTTGTTAATCTCCGTAAAGTTCTAAGTGCTTCATTATATAATTTATCAATGGAATGGTTCATTAAATTTTTTTAATCCTCCTTCGCGTTCCGCTT
>CAYRVY010000143.1:0-5764 GCA_964427695.1 uncultured Flavobacteriaceae bacterium | reverse complement strand
TCATATTCTGCATCATTTGCATCATTTTTTTTCCGCCTCCACCTTGCATCATCTTCATCATTTTGCTCATTTGATTGAATTGTTTTAAAAGCTGATTTACTTCTTGAACCGAAGTTCCAGAACCTTTACCAATACGTTTTTTTCTACTTGCATTTAAAACAGAAGGGTTTGTTCGCTCTTTTGGTGTCATAGAATGTATAATGGCTTCAATATTTTTAAAAGCATCATCGTCTATATCGATATCTTTCATCATTTTTCCAGCTCCTGGAATCATTCCCATCAGGTCTTTCATATTTCCCATTTTCTTGACCTGCTGAATTTGTTTTAAGAAATCGTCGAAACCAAATTGGTTTTTAGCAATTTTCTTTTGAATTTTGCGAGCTTCTTCTTCATCAAACTGTTCTTGCGCTCTTTCTACTAAAGATACAACGTCTCCCATACCAAGAATGCGATCTGCCATACGTGATGGATAAAAAACGTCTATGGCTTCCATCTTTTCTCCAGTACCAATAAATTTAATCGGTTTGTTTACTACAGATTTTATTGAAATTGCTGCTCCACCACGAGTATCGCCATCTAATTTTGTAAGGATTACACCTTCAAAATTAAGTATATCGTTAAACGCTTTTGCAGTATTTACTGCATCTTGACCTGTCATAGAATCTACAACAAACAAGGTTTCTTGGGGTTTTACAGCTTTATGAATGTTAGAAATTTCATTCATCATCACTTCATCTACAGCCAAACGACCAGCTGTATCTATAATTACCACATTATAACCATTGGCTTTTGCATAAGCAACACCAGCTTTTGCAATTGCTACTGGATTATTATTATCTCTATCGCTATAAACCTCAACATTAATTTGTTCTCCTACAATTTGTAATTGATCGATTGCTGCAGGACGATATACATCACAAGCAACCAATAAAGGGTTTTTTATTTTTTTGTTTTTTAAATAATTAGCAAGCTTTCCTGAAAACGTAGTTTTACCTGAACCTTGTAATCCAGACATTAAAATTATTGTTGGATTGCCAGACAAATTTAAACCTTCGGCATCTCCTCCCATTAGTTGGGTAAGTTCGTCCTTAACAATCTTAACCATAAGTTGACCTGGATGTAAGTTTGTAAGCACGTTTTGTCCGAGTGCTTTTTCTTTTACTCTATTGGTAAACTCTTTAGCTATTTTAAAATTAACATCGGCATCTAATAAAGCTCGACGTACTTCTTTTAAGGTTTCGGCAACATTAACCTCTGTAATACTCCCATGACCTTTAAGTACATGAAGGGCTTTATCTAATTTATCGCTTAAATTATTAAACATATTCTACTACAAATTTAAAGTTCATCAATGCTAAACTTTGATAAATATGAAAGTTGCAAAGTTAAGAATTTGAAGCATATAATTTAAGTTATGGTTATTAAAAAAGGACATAAAAAAGAGCTACTAATTTTAGCAGCCCTTTAACTTAACCAATAACTAAATAACAACTATAGTTCAAGAGGTAGTTGTTTGTTTTAAGGATTAATTACAGTTTTGTTCTATAATAATAATATCACCTAAATTATTATGTAATACTAATCTATCGCTTCTACAATCTGTTACAATCCAGTTGCCATTAACAGCCTGAATATTCGGTCCATTAATATTTGCAAATTGGATTAAAACACCATCGTTGGTTTGTGATGTTGACCAAAACCCTGTATATGTTCCGTTAGTAGCTGTATCTGTAATGGTTATACCTTCGGTATTATTAAATTCTAAATCGTAACCAATTAAATGATTATCGCCATTAAAGTTAACAACATTCCAAACACATTCCATCAAATAAGAATCTAATTCTTGTTCTGTACAGTCTTGGTTACAATATTCTACAATTAATTTAATTTCAAACAATTCAAAATGTCCATTATTTATATTTTCCAATTTAAGATATACAATCTGCGGATTAGAAGTATTTGCATATTCTGTTGGTACTTCTATTTGATTCATCCCATTGGCTGCGTCTTCACTACTTTCATAATATGTAAATGAATATATTGCAATAATAGCACAATCTTCATAAGCAATTGTTAAATCAAATATTGCACTATCATCGTCTGTTTCTCCATCGCATTCTGTAAGAATAACAGTTTCATTACTTTCAAAACATTCAAATGGACATTCTCTATCAAATACAAGGTAATATTCTCCACTAGTCATTTTTACTCTATGCTCTCCACATTCTGAAATATTCCATCTTTTTGAAATGACATCATAAGGTGCTGGTAAATCTATTGCAATAATTATCCCTTCGTTTGTAAGTTCAACGTCCCAAGCACCAACTACTTCATTTCCATCTGATGCTACAACTACCAACACATGATTATCTTCAAAATAGAATGCTCCAATAGCCACATTAGTAAATAAATTTGAGTCTGCTAACCATTGACACTCTTCTAGGAACAATCTCACTTCTTGTGCGCTACAACCCAAATCATCGGGGCATTCTTGTTCGATTATTATGTTAACGGCTTCATTAGCACTTGTTGCTAGTTTTGCAAGTTCGAATCTATCGTCATCACATTCTACTATTAACCAATCTCCTCCAATAATACTCTCTGCTACTACATTAGTAAGGTCTATAATTTTTAATACAACACCAGCATCTGTTAATGTAGTACTCCAAGTTCCTATTCCAACAATGGTTTCGCCTTCTTTTACTTTAAATATACCATCGCTTTTAAAGTATAGATCGTAATTCATAAAATCATTGCTATTATTATAAGCTACAACATTCCAATAGCATTCTTGCAAATACATATCTACAACTTCTTTACGACAAGCTTCTTCGTCGTCACAATTTTCTTGGGCTTCATTAAGTACTCTTGAAAGTTCTTGGTTGTTATGCACTTCTATAGTTTCTCCATTTGCATAAACCATTGTTACTGGAAAGTTTAAGCTCACAAGAAGAGCACCAGAATTACTATTTTCTATTCGTTCTAAAAACTCGTATAGCTCTCTGTCGTTTTCGATAACTACAGTTTCGATAATTTGAAAAGAAGTATTATAAATTGAAAACGAAATTGGGTATTGAAAATCTATACATTCTATATCATCATGAGAATCGTCTATACATTGTTCGATAAAAGCATTTAATTCGTCTTGATTAATTATTACAATTTCTTCATGATTATTTAAAATAATGATAATTGGAAAAAGAAGTTCCAGTATATCATTATCATTTTCAAACTCATTAAAAATATCTTCGATTAATTCTAAATCTTCTAAAGTATTTATTGTAATCGTAATATCATTTACAACAACTGTTACAGGCAAATTAACCGACAAACAATTAGCGTTATCTAATATATTATCTACTCTACCATCTCTAGCCGAAGTGGATTGCATAAGACTCGCCAAGGGAGAACTTGCAGTTAAAAGTTCTTGTTCATTAATTAAGGTTTCTTCTATTACTTCATCTTGACAAGAAGTAAAGACTAAAAGGGCAAAAAAGGTAATCGTTAACAATTTTAATAGTGAATTCATAGCGTAGGTTTTAATTAATGTCTTCATTTTTTATATAAAACAGCTAAAATTTAAAAACTCCTACCCTCGAATTTCTTTTTTTTTATATTTATACCAAATTTAATTATCGTTCCAAACTACAAAAATGGATAAAGATATAAATGATAATGTATGTAATGAAAGTATCTTTTCGGCTGTGTTTAGTAAATACTCCAAAGATCTACACGATTTTTTATATTATAAGTTTGGTGAATCCTTTAACCCAAAAGACAAAGTTCAAGACGCTTTTATAAAATTATGGCAAAATTGTAATAAGGTAAGTCCAAATAAAGCAAAATCCTATTTGTTTACTGTAGCTAATAATTTAATGTTAAACGAAGCAGCGCATCAAAAAGTTGTATTGAACTATCAAAAAATAACTCCAAAACAACATACCAACGAGTCTCCTGAATTTTTAATGCAGGAAAATGAATACATGCAAAAATTACAAAAAGCCATTTCTAATTTAACCGAAGCACAGCGAACAGCTTTTTTATTAAATAGAATTGAAGGCAAAAAACATAAAGAGATTGCTGCACTTTTAGGCATATCAACCAAAGCTGTTGAAAAACGCATTTATGGTGCTTTAAAAAAATTAAGAGAGGATATTGATGAATTATGAGTAATGTAAAAAATATTATTAGAACTCTACAACTAAAAACTTGGAATTTGGAATTTGGAATTTATTTTTTAATAAAGTAGGAGTTTTTAGGTTAAGAATGTTATATAATTGAAATAGAACAAATGAAACGAGAAGATTTAATAAAAAAATGGTTAGATAACCAGCTCAACTCTCATGAGCTTGAAGCCTTTAAAAAGCTTGAAGATTATGAGGATTTGATTAAATTATCCAACGCTACTAAACGCTTTAAAGCTCCTGAATATAATACTTCTCAAGAGCTTAATGTTGTATTGAATACAATTTCTGTTTCTAAAAAACAATCTACTTATTGGTTAAAACCAATGTTAAGAGTTGCTGCAATACTTGCTATTTCTTTTAGCGTTTATTATTATACCACAACTTTAGATACTAATATTATTACTCTTGCTGCACAAAAAACTACAATTGAATTGCCTGATGAAACTAGTATTTCTCTTAACGCATTATCAACCTTAACATTTAATAAAAAAAGCTGGGCGACTATTCGTGATGTTGGGCTTAATGGTGAAGCTTATTTTAAGGTTGCAAAAGGGTCAACGTTTAATGTCATTACTTCTGCTGGAACAGTAACAGTTTTAGGAACGCATTTTAATGTGAAGCAACGTGAAAACTTTTTTGAAGTAGTTTGTTATGAAGGTTCGGTAGAAGTTAGATACAATTCAAATTCTAAAATATTAAAATCAGGAGATAGCTTTTTAATTATAAATGGGAAACTTATTGCTAAAGAAAAAGAAACCAAATTAAGTCCTTCATGGATTAATAACGAAAGCTATTTTAAAAGTATGTCTTTCGCTCTTGTTTTACAAGAGTTTGAAAGACAATACAATGTTGCCTTTAATTCACAACATATAGATGTAGAACAATTATTTACTGGAAGTTTTATTCATAACAATAAAGAATTGGCGTTAAAATCTATAACTTTACCATTGAACCTAAATTATAGTATAGAAAACAACAATTCTATAGTCTTATCGCGTGAATAAAACTACTTTAGTTTTTCTATATGCTTTCTTATTTTTCTTTTCTTTTTTGCAATTACAGGCGCAAATAAATAAAGAAGAAAAGCTATCTCTTATTTTGGTTTTAAAACAATTAGAATCGCAATATGGTGTTCGCTTTTCTTATGCAGATGCAAACTTAATTAACAAAACCATTAGTGTGCCTCTTAAAGACTTATCTCTTGATGAGTTGCTTAAATATTTAGAAGACAATACATCTTTGGTCTTTGAAAAACTTAATGATAGCAATATAGTAATACGAAATCTGTCCAAAAAAAAGAGTTTTAGAACACAGTATTTGGAAGAGGTTTTAATAACCGATTATCTTACAAAAGGTATCTCCCTAAAAAATGATGGAACCATAAAAGTAAAACCTCAACAATTTGGCATTTTGCCAGGTTTAATTGAGCCTGATGTTTTACAAACCATTCAAGCACTTCCAGGAGTGCAAAGTGTAGACGAGCGTGTTTCTAATCTTAACATAAGAGGTGGAACTCATGACCAAAATTTGATCCTTTGGGATGGAATTAAAATGTACCAGTCTGGACATTTCTTCGG
>CAYRVY010000142.1:0-5824 GCA_964427695.1 uncultured Flavobacteriaceae bacterium | reverse complement strand
AATTAATTCTCATTTTTTTAGTGAGACCATTCTTTATTCTAAAAATTCCATTTACTTATACCAATTTAAACATATAATGTCGCATAAAATAGTTTCTTTTTCACAATATTATCGTTAAAATATTGTACCTTAACTATGGCTATGCTAAAATATTTTGCCTCAATCTTGTAAAAAATAATTTCTATTTTATTTTACGACATCAAATATTTAAATTGGTATTATCTATCTGTTTCATGAGTTCAACAAACGCCTTTCAATATTTACTCTCAGAAAAATAAAAAAATTACTCATCAAATATAAGCAAAAAGCCTTTCTAATTTAGAAAGGCTTTTTAATAACTTTTTGAATCCCTTGATGAGATTCCCACTTTGTGCCTCCGCTAAAGCTTTGGCGACACGTGGGCGTAGAAACTAATGCTGAAGCTCTTGCTCTCCTTCTTTTAACGGAACATTTTGAGGTACAAAATCCTCATCGTGTCCTGGTTTACTATAATCGTAAGCCCAACGATGTACATGAGGAATCTCGCCTTCCCAGTTACCATGAATATGTTTTATTGGTGTTGTCCACTCTAAAGTAGTAGATCTCCATGGGTTTTTAACTGTTCTCTTTCCGTAGAAAATACTGTAAAAGAAATTCCATAAAAACACCAATTGAAACGCTCCTCCAACCAATGCAAATATTGTAATAATTACATTCACATCTTGTAAATCATCAAACAATGGGAAATTAGAGTTTGTATAATAGCGTCTAGGTAGTCCTGCCATTCCTATAAAATGCATGGGGAAAAATACACCGTAAGCACAAACTGCAGTAACCCAAAAATGAATATATCCTAAATTTTTATTAAGCATACGTCCAAACATTTTAGAATACCAATGATAAATTCCAGCAAACATACCGTAAAGTGCAGAAATACCCATTACTAAATGGAAGTGCGCTACGACAAAATAAGTATCATGTACATTAATATCTAATGCACTATCGCCAAGAATAATACCTGTTAATCCACCAGAGATAAATGTAGATACTAATCCAATAGAAAACAACATTGCAGGATTAAACTGAAGGTTTCCTTTCCATAAAGTGGTAATCCAGTTAAATGCTTTTATTGCAGAAGGAATAGCAATTAGCAAGGTTGTAAAGGTAAATACTGAGCCTAAAAATGGATTCATTCCTGAAACGAACATATGGTGACCCCAAACAATTGTAGATAAAAATGCAATAGCTAAAATTGCGGCTATCATAGCACGATATCCAAAGATTGGCTTACGTGAATTAGTTGCTATAACTTCGGAAGCAATACCCATTGCTGGCAGAATAACAATATAAACTTCGGGATGTCCTAAAAACCAAAATAGATGTTCGAATAATACTGGAGATCCTCCTTGGTAGTGTAAGACTTCACCTTGAATAAATATATCTGATAAGAAGAACGATGTTCCAAAACTTCTATCCATTATTAATAATAATGCAGCAGCTAATAAAACCGGAAAAGATACCACACCAATAATAGCAGTTACTAAAAACGTCCAAATGGTTAATGGTAAACGTGTCATAGACATTCCCTTTGTGCGTAAATTAATTATGGTAACAATGTAATTTAACGATGCTAATAATGATGATGCTATAAATATTGCCATAGAAACCAACCATAAGGTCATTCCCATTCCGGAACCTGATTGAGCTAATGGTAGTGCACTTAAAGGCGGATAGATAGTCCAACCTGCTGCTGCTGGTCCAGCTTCAACAAATAGTGAAATTATCATAACTACACTAGATAAGAAAAACAACCAATAGGATACCATATTTAAGAAACCAGATGCCATATCTCGTGCTCCTATTTGTAACGGAATTAACAAATTACTAAACGTTCCGCTTAACCCTGCGGTAAGCACAAAGAAAACCATGATTGTACCATGTATGGTCACTAATGCCAAATAAATATCGGCATCCATAACACCATCTGGTGCCCATTTCCCTAGTAGCGCTTCAAAGATTACATTAGGTTCTTCTGGCCATGCAATTTGCATCCGAATCATAAACGACATTATTACACCAATAATTCCCATAATTATACCAGTAATAAGATACTGTTTTGCAATCATTTTATGGTCTTGACTAAATATATATTTAGTTACAAAGGTCTCTTTATGATGATGCTCATTATTGTCCTGTTCGTGAGTGTCTGCGTGTTCTGACATAATCTGTAATTTGTTTTATAATCTTAAAGTTATCTTTTAATTTTGAATTAACGAATCTTTAAATAATCTTTGCTCCTTTATCCAAGCATCATACTCTTCTTGTGTTTCTACAATAATTTTCATTTGCATATTGTAATGTGATTTACCACAAATTTTATTACACAATAATAAATAATCAAATTCGTATGGATCTAAAGGTTCTTCTCCTTTTTGAACTAAACTTTTACTCTTTTCTATTCGTATTCTATTAATATTAGCAACTTTTTTAATCATTTCAGGAGTTTGCCTCATCTCTTCTGTTGTTATTGTTGGTGTAAAGCCAAATTGAGTTATCATACCTGGCACACAATTCATCTGTGCTCTAAAGTGAGGCATATATGCAGAGTGTAAGACATCTTGAGAGCGCATTTTAAATAATACTAACCTGCCAACTGGTAAGTGAACTTCTGTTGTAATTATATCGTCTTGAGCATTAGGGTCGGACTCATCTACACCTAAAATATTGGCTCTGTCAATATCTATTAATCTAACATTAGCCATTCCTAACGTATTGTCTTCACCTGCATAACGTGCCTTCCAGTTAAACTGTTGAGCATAAAGCTCAATTACTAGAGGATCGTCTTCTTCACTCACGTTCATAATTTCGTTCCACGTAAAAAGCCCATAAATAATTAATACTGCTAAAGTAATTGTAGGGATAATAGTCCAAATAAATTCTAACTTATCATTATCTGCGTAGAACAATGCTTTCCTTCCTTTTTCTCCTTTGTACTTAAAGGCAAAATAATGTAATATAAACTGTGTAATAGTTTGCACAAAAAAGATAAGTATCATTGAGATAATCATCAAATTATCTACTTTAGCACCATGCTCTGAAGCTGCATTAGACATTAATGGCAGGTCTCCCCATTTTACAAAACACACTATTGTAATGATGTAAATGAAAGCTAAAAAACCTAACATTAAGTAGCCATTAATTTTATTGTCTTTATCAGTAGCTACTTGTGTATTGTGGTTATTAGCTTGTGTTAAATCAAAAATTTTAACCATTTGCCAAATTGCAACTGTAATAAATACTAAAACTATAATTGTTAAAAAAGCAGTCATTGTTGTTTGTCTTCTTTATTTAATTAATAATGGAATTGTTTACTTTCCTTTAAAAATGGATTTCCTTTTGCAAGTAGTGGTGCTTTTGTTAAAGCAGTAAATACTAGAAAAAGAAATAATCCTGCAAAAAATGCTATTGAACTTATTTCTGGTATTCCAATAAACCATCTATCTCCTACAGTTGCAGGCATAATCATAACAAATACATCTAAATAATGACCAACTAATATTACTATTCCAGTCAAAACAATAAACCAAGGTACTCGTTTATAATCGCTACTCATCAATAATAATAATGGAAATATAAAGTTTAAAGCCACCATTCCGAAAAACGGCAGATTATACTGTTCTATTCTGGTTACAAAATAGGTTACCTCTTCTGGAATATTAGCATACCAGATTAACATAAATTGGGAAAACCACAAATAGGTCCAGAAAATACTAAAGCCAAACATATATTTAGCCAAATCGTGTAAATGACTATCGTTAACATACTCTAAATATCCTCTTGACCTTAAGTAAATGGAAATTAAAGCAATTACTGTAATACCACTTACAATCATACTTGAAAATAAATACCATCCAAATAGTGAACTAAACCAATGTGGATCTACACTCATTACCCAATCCCAGGACATCATAGACTCTGTATAAATGAAGAAAACTAAAAAAGCTGCCGAAATTCGGAAGTTCTTTTTAAAGTTTTTTATATCTGTAGCATTATCTTGTGCAATAGAAAATTTACGTGAAAAATAACGATACAAACACCAACCTCCAATAAATACTAATGCTCGAATTGTGAAACCTGTTACGTTTAAAAACCCTGATTTATTATCTATTATTTTATCATAGTCTTCATGATCTGGATTGACTAAATTTTCATTCATCCAGATAAAAATATTATTATGTCCTATAAAATGTGATGCTAAAGCAATAGCTATAACAATTAAAGCTCCTGGTAATAAATAGTAAGTTATTCCTTCCATAACTCTAAAAAGAACTGGAGACCAACCTGCTTGTGATGCTCTTTGTATCCCATAAAAAGCCAAAACTCCAAGTGCTATCATCATAAAAAAGAATGCTGCTACATAAAGTGCTGCCCAAGGTCTATTTTCTATTTGATGCTGTACATGCTTAACATGTTCTATATGTTCATCATGCCCTGAATAATCTACTTGAGAATTCGAATCATTACCATGGACATCAGTTGCAGCTTCATCTTGAGTTGCAGCTTCATGAGTTGTTTCTTCAGAATGCTCACCACCATAATTAGCTTCTTCTTCTGCAAGTATTGTTTCTACTTCTTCAAAAGATTTATGAGAGGTCATAAAACCATATCCAACTCCTAAAGCTCCTAAAACCATTAGAATGATTGAAAATGTTTTTAATTTATTTGAGAATGTGTACATAATCTATATATAAACTTTATCTAAATCTTATTTTTCTAAATCTGCTTTTAAATCAAGAACATATGCTACAACATGCCAACGTTCTTCTTCGCTAAGTTGATTTACATAAGATCCCATTGCGTTTTTGCCGTAATAAATTGTGTGGTAAATACTGCCTTGGGTAATTGCTCTTCCCAAGTCATCAAAACTAGGAATACCAAGTATCTTTTCTCGTTTCACTAAATTACCTTGACCGCTTCCTTTGTTGCCATGACAAATACCACAGTAAATATTATAAAGTTCTTTTCCTTTAGTAAGATTTACTTGTGTTGAATCTAAAGGGCTTATCAATTCTATTTTTGCTCTTTCGTAATCTTCATTAGTGTTTACGTAATTAAATAATGAATGACCTCTGGCAATAGTTCCATCTACTGGTAACATCGCAGATTGTTCGTCAGGAAAAATGTCATATCCACCATATGTTTCATAACTAACAGATTCGTACATATCAGGCATGAATTGATAATTAGGCACAAGGTCTCTTTTGCAAGAAGAAACCGATCCAAAAACTACTGTTAATACTATTATATTAATTAAGCCTTTCATATTAATGTCCCTCTTTATCTACTAAATTAATTTCTACTGCTCCAGTTTCTCTAAGTAGGTTTTCTAACTCCATTTCATTTCCATGAATTGCTATCTCCATTAAAAAATGATCGTCTGTAGTTCTTGGGTCTGGATTTTCTGCTTTTTTAAATGGCCAAATTCTACTTCTTAAATAAAATGTTATAACCATTAAATGCGCTGCAAAAAAAATCGTTAACTCAAACATAATTGGAACAAAAGCTGGCATGTTTTCAATATAACTAAAGCTTGGTTTACCACCTATATTTTGAGGCCAATCTGTAATCATCATATAATTCATCATGACTACAGAAATAATTAACCCAACACAGCCATACATAAACGATGTTATTGCCAAACGAGTTGGTGCCAACCCCATAGCCTTATCTAATCCATGAACAGGAAAAGGTGTATATACTTCTTCTATATGATGTTTTTCAGCTTTAACCTTTTTAACAGCAGCCATTAACACATCGTCATCAGTATAAATAGCGTGAATTACTT
>CAYRVY010000141.1:0-5834 GCA_964427695.1 uncultured Flavobacteriaceae bacterium | reverse complement strand
ACAAATTAGCCTAGTCAATTTTGTATTCCCGAAAAGCTAAATGTATTGAGTATACATTGTATTTAAACTTCAATTATACCAATACATTAAGAAATACTTATGGTAAATCAAAAAACCTCTCCATAATCAATATTCATGGAAATTTAGACACCGACTTGGAAGATATTATTTTCGGTTATGGAAATCAAAATGACCCAAAATATAATGAATTACTACAATCGAGAGATAGTATTGAGTGTTTGAAAAATTTCAAAACGTTTTATTATAACGATACTAATGATTATACAAACCTTAAAGATTTTATGATTGATGAATTTGAGGTAATAATATTGGGTCATTCATGTGGGAAATCAGATAGTACATTATTAACTGAGATATTTGAACATAAAAATATCAAAAAAATTATTGTTTACTATTTTGATAAATTCAATGATGGAAATAAAGAAGAGTTTAGAGGAAAGAATATAGAAATCTCTTACCATTTTGAAGACAAGAATAAACCTAGAGGTTTAATATCACCATTTGATATTAACAATAGGATTCCTCAATCACCTAAAAAATTTGATTTATTAAATGAGGAATATGTTGTATCCGAGTTTGATGACGGGTTAATTTCAGATAATTAGGTTTCTTGTAACCAACAGACTTTTATTTTTTCTAAATCCCGGTAATAGTGGTTTTCATATCGAGGTTGATTTTTTGTTTGTATGGAAAATTTTCACACTAATTACTTTTATCTTTTATAATTCTCTACATGACAAACTTTGTACTGACAAAATGACAAAATATATTTAATTTTCTTACTTTTGTACAATAATTGATATGTGATGTGAGGAGAAATAATTTATAATCAATTTCTCCTCACTTACACCCATTGAGACAATGAATAAGAACGGAAATATAACAGATATAGAGAGGAAAAAGACAAAATCCCCTCACTTTTCCCCTCACAAAAATCCTAATGAATATAACGGAGAACTTGTTGTAAATCAACGTATTAATTCAAATAATATAAAAAATAAAAAATTATTTATTGAAAGCTATGGCTGCGCTATGAACTTTAGTGATAGCGAAATTGTGGCTTCCATATTAGCAAACGAAGGATTTAACACCACGCAAAATCTTGAAGATGCCGATTTGGTTTTAATAAATACCTGTTCTATTCGTGATAAAGCCGAACAAACTATTAGAAAACGTTTAGAGAAATACAATGCAGTTAAAAAGATAAATCCAAAAATGAAAGTTGGAGTACTGGGCTGTATGGCAGAGCGTTTGAAAGAAAAATTTCTTGAAGAAGAAAAAATTGTAGACCTTGTTGTAGGTCCAGACGCTTATAAAGATTTACCAAACCTTATAGCCGAAGTTGAAGGTGGCAGAAATGCAGTAAATGTTATTTTATCTAAAGAAGAAACTTATGGTGATATTTCTCCTGTACGTTTAAACAGCAATGGTGTAACTGCTTTTGTCTCAATAACTCGTGGGTGTGATAATATGTGCACATTTTGCGTAGTACCATTTACTCGAGGTCGTGAGCGGAGTCGTAATCCGCAAAGTATTCTCGAAGAAGTTAATGACCTTTGGAGTAAAGGCTATAAAGAAATTACACTATTAGGTCAAAACGTTGACAGCTACCTTTGGTATGGAGGCGGATTAAAAAAAGACTTTGTAAAAGCTTCCGAAATACAGCAAGCAACAGCTGTAAATTTTTCGAAACTATTATCACTTTGTGCTGAAGCTCAACCAAAAATGCGAATTCGTTTTTCAACTTCCAACCCTCAAGATATGTCTTTAGATGTTATTAATACAATGGCAACGTATAACAACATTTGCAATTACATTCATTTACCTGTACAAAGCGGAAGCAATCGTATTTTAAAAGCAATGAATCGTTTGCACACACGTGAAGAATATTTTGAATTGATTGATAACATTAAAGGTATTATTCCAGATTGTACAATAAGCCACGATTTAATTATTGGTTTCCCTACTGAAAATGAAGAAGACCATAAAGACACATTAAGTTTAATGGAACATGTAAAATATTCCTTTGGCTATATATTTACCTATTCTGAACGACCAGGAACACTTGCAGCACGTAAGATGAAAGATGATGTTCCTGAAGCAATTAAAAAGAAACGCTTTAACGAAATCCTTCAATTGCAACAAAAACATAGTATGTACAGAACACAACAAGATTTAGGAAAAGTTGTAGAGGTATTAATTGAAAAAGAATCTAAAAAATCATCAGAGCATTGGTCTGGACGTAACGAACATAATACTGTTGTTGTCTTTCCAAAAGAGCATTATAAAATTGGTGATTTTGTAAATGTAAAAACTAATAACTGTACAAGTGCAACACTAATTGGTGAAGCAGTTGGATTAGCCCCTTAATCCCCAAAGGGGAACATGAGGTGTAAATAATTTTTGAAATTTAAGAATGCTAGTACAAAAATATTTAATATATAACTTTATAAATTTCCCTTTTAGGGATTAAGGGGCTTATGGAATCCGTTCAAGCTATAAAACAACGTTTCGGAATTATTGGAAATGATACTGCTTTAAATCGCGCAATCGAAAAAGCGATTCAAGTATCACCTACAGATATTTCGGTTATAGTTACAGGAGAAAGTGGTGTTGGGAAAGAAAGTATCCCTAAAATTATTCACCAGCTTTCACATAGAAAACACTCAAAATATATTGCCGTAAACTGTGGTGCTATTCCTGAAGGCACTATAGATAGCGAATTATTTGGTCACGAAAAAGGGTCTTTTACAGGAGCTACACAAACACGTAGTGGTTATTTTGAAGTTGCCGATGGCGGAACTATTTTTTTAGACGAAGTTGGAGAATTACCTTTAACCACTCAAGTACGTTTGTTACGTGTTTTAGAAAATGGTGAGTTTATTAAAGTAGGTTCCAGCAAAACACAACAAACAGATGTACGTATTGTTGCAGCTACTAATACTAATATGTTTGATGCTATAAGGAAAGGGAAATTTAGAGAAGATTTATATTATCGTTTAAGCACAGTAGAAATAAACCTTCCACCTTTACGAACCCGAAAAGAAGATATTCATTTACTATTCAGGAAATTTGCCAGCGATTTTGCTCTTAAATACAAAATGCCTACTATTAAATTAACTGACGAAGCCATACATTTGCTTCTTAAATATAGATGGAGCGGAAACATTCGTCAATTGCGTAATGTTGCTGAACAAATTTCGGTGTTAGAACATAATAGAACCGTAACAGGAGATACCTTACGTCATTATTTACCAGATATTGGTCGCAATTTACCTGCTGTTATAAACGCATCAAAGTCGGAAAGTGATTTTAGTACTGAACGAGAAATATTGTATAAAGTTTTATTTGATATGAAGAGCGACCTTAACGATTTAAAGAAGCTCACGATGGAACTTATGAGAAGTGGTAACTCTCAAGACGTACAAAAAAACAATGAAGGCTTAATACAAAAAATATACAGAGACGAAGATAACAAAGACGATATTAAAAGCGATATGGAAGTATTATCTCTTCAACAACAAAACGATACTCCTGTCGAAATAATTGAAAACACTCAAGGCAAATATAGTTTTGTTGAAGATATTGAGGAGGAAGAAACCCTATCACTCCACGACAAAGAATTAGAGTTGATAAAAAAATCTCTTGAGCGTCACAAAGGAAAACGTAAATTAGCAGCTGCCGAACTCGGTATTAGTGAACGCACACTATATAGAAAAATTAAACAATTTGACCTTTAATAAATCGTTATCTAAATATTTATATGAAATATTTTAAGTACATCCTAACATTAACAACTGTAATAATCCTTTTAGGATGTGGTGCGTATTCTTTTACTGGAGCATCAATTTCTGCTGAAACTAAAACCTTTCAAGTTAATTATTTTCAAAATAATGCGCATTTAATCGAACCAGGTTTAGATAGGGATTTTACTTTAGCATTACAAGATTTATTATTAAACCAAACCAGTTTAGACCTTGTAAAATCGAATGCAGATTTAGTTTATGAAGGTGAAATAGTTGAATATAGAATTTCGCCAACAACAGCAACAGCACAAAATACAGCAGCACAAAACAGATTAACAATAAGTGTAAATGTTCGTTTTTTTGATAGAAATGATGATGAAGCAGAGTTTGAGCAACGCTTCTCTTTCTTTTTCGATTATGAAGGAAGTACACAATTAGTTGGCGGACAAAAAGACTCGGCAATCGAAGAAATATTTGAACGTATTACACAAGACATTTTTAATGCTTCACTAGCAAAATGGTAGTAAATTAGTAAGCAGTATTCAGTAAATAATTTTTGAATTGAAGACAATAAATTAACAAATACCAATTAAATAATTTTCCCTTTGGGAAATCGAAGATTCAACGAAACAATAATTTATTAATACACTCGATAGAGTTAAATGTCCGAAGGACAATGGGAATGAACACAACAGATTTTGCATCTTTATTACAACATCCGCAAACTATAAATGCGACACAAACCAATACAGTAAAAGCTATTGTTGATGAATTTCCTTATTTTCAATCTGCAAGAGCTGTTTATTTAAAAGGGCTTAAAAACAAAGAAAGTTTTAAGTACAATCAAGAACTTAAAATCACTGCTGCATATACTACAGACAGAAGTATTTTATTCGATTACATTACTTCCGAAAAATTTTTACAAAACGATATCTCACAACACATAAAACATAGCACTGAACACTTAAAAGAGATTGAAGTTAAAGATATAGAAGATATTTCTATTCATAAAAGTGTGGTTATAGATGATACTTTAAGACAACATATACAAAACACCAAACCTATTTTAGATCCTGCTCTGTTTGAAGCTAAAGTCGATAATATTATTATTCCTTCGGAAAAAGTAATCGAGGTGGATACACCACATATAAAACAAGCTCCAGAAGAAAAACTCGAAATTGGGAAGCCACTAACTTTCAATAAAAACGAAGTGCATTCATTTAGCGAATGGTTAAAAATTACAAGCTTTAAACCTATAATTCGTGAAGAAAATAATATTCAGGAAAAACCCACTCAAGATAATTTAAAAGCAAAGAAATTTGAACTTATTGATAAATTTATAATTTCAAATCCAAAAATTAAACCAGTAAATAAAGAAAGTACTACTTTTAATATTGCTCAAGCACAAATGCTACCGCCTGAAACTTTAATGACCGAAACTTTAGCGAGAATTTATCTTGAACAAAAAAATTACAAAAGTGCTATTCAATCTTACAAGATTTTAAGTTTGAAATATCCAGAAAAAAGTGGTTTCTTTGCAGACCAAATTAAAGCAATAAAACAATTACAAGAACAAAATAATATATAGTAATGAGTACGTTTTCAATATTTTTAATTCTTATCGTTATAGTCGCCTTTTTATTAGTTGTAGTAATTATGGTTCAAAACCCAAAAGGCGGAGGGCTAGGTTCTTCTTTTGGAGGTGGAGGCTCTCAACAATTAGGTGGTGTAAAAAAGACAACAGACTTTTTAGATAAAAGCACTTGGGCTTTGGCAACTTTATTATTAGCCTTAATCTTATTATCTAATTTAGCTATCGGTGGTCCAGATGGAATTTTAGAATCTAAAGCACTAGATCAAGATGCTGCAACAGAACTACCTTTGCCTGAAGCTCAACCTTTAAACAATACTGCTTTACCTGAAACTAATGAGACAAATAACGATTCTAATCAATAAGATTTTATAAATAGAACCATTTAAAAATGCCAACACAACTGTTGGCTTTTTTTGTATATGAAAAATTGTCAGTCGAAATGAGTTGGCATAATTTTAGAATAACATAAAAGC
>CAYRVY010000140.1:0-5839 GCA_964427695.1 uncultured Flavobacteriaceae bacterium | reverse complement strand
AGCGGAGGCACAAGTTAAGGTACAATATTTTAACGATAATATTGTGAAAAAGAATTGCGAAGCACATCACGAACTCCTTTAAAAATAAATATTAAGGAAGTGAGTAAACTATTTTATGCGACATTATATGTTTAAATTGGTATTAATACTTGTTTTTCTACTTTTAAACAGTTCGGTTTTAGGGGAATATTACACCGGAAACTAAAAAGTACTATTATTTAAAGTCAGTAGTGCCAGATAAAGTTTTTTAAAAGTGGGATTTCCTTGATAGGATTTCCCACTTTATAGTTAATATTATTTGGTGCAAAAAAATATTGATTATGAACAAAAGCACACGCTTTAGCGGGGAAAAACTATAGAGATTGTTTTACCTTTCTGTAAAACTTTTATTATATTTGTGTATACTCATAATGATTTTAAATATCCTAACTTTAAAATAAATGTATGAAAAAATTATTCCCTATTGTACTAATACTAATCTTCTTTCAGTTTGCTCATACCCAAGATAGAGACCATGACGTAAAACCAAAACCAAAAACTCAAAAAACAAGAACTACTACCAATACTGGAATTGGAGTGAGTATTGATTTAACTAGCATCTTCCGTTCATTGAAGAAAAACAAAAATTGTAATCAAATAGAAATGGTTTTTCCTAAAAATGGCTCAAAATTCAAATCAAATATTAGCACCCCTCCCATATTTAGATGGAAATCTTCCAAACCAAAACTTGTAGCTTATTATAAGCTACAGCTAGTTCAATTAAACAGAAAAGAAAAAACCACCCTTTTTCAAGGCGAAACTGACTTAACACAAATTAGCTGGCCTAAAGATGTGGCTTGGGTTGCCACCGAAAGTGGAAAGCAAACCTACCGATGGTATGTTATGGCCATATTAAAAGAAGGAACTGAATGCAAAAATACTGTAGAATCGATTAAATTTACTGTTACTACAACGATCCTGGCTGTTGTTGATTCTCAACCTAGCGATACTATAGATATTAAGGATAATAAGCCTAGAGAAATAATTGCTATTTCAATAGAAGGAACTGCAGACAATAGTCCTGTTTCTCATCAAGATTCAACAGAAAATCAAAAGATAATAAATATAAAACCTGAAAATAATAGCATCTTTAAAAGTGTAGAGCAAATCAAAACCTTTAGTTGGAAATTATTAGGCGATAAAATTAACAATCCACACTATATAATTGAAGTAGTAAAAATAAATGAACTTCGACAACCTCAACGTACATATATTGCCAAAACCAATAAAAAAACTATTACAGCGGCATCCGTTTTTAAGAACAGTACTCCTAGTGATGGGCAATACATCTGGAAAGTTACAGAAACTAGCACTGGTATTTCTTCTTCATCAAGCTTTTTTAGCTTCTCTGGTTGTGAAATAGATTTTATTATCTCTAACGAAAGTATTGAGTGTTTAGGCTATGAAGGAGCAGATCGAAAATTTATAATTTGTTTTGACGCTATCTATTCTAGTGCATCGGGAGATTTAACTTTTACACCTCCAAATGGTTTAACTGTTTTCGACCAAACTTACAGCTATTTATCCTATACATTGGTAAGCCCAAACCCAACTCTTGTAACTCAAATAGGAGCTACAACTTCAACAATAAATTATTGTTTTGAAGTTACCGTATCCAGTAGTGTTACATCTATTGGTTTTGGATTACAGGGTGATGATTTAGACCCGAGCCCTATAGTATGTCAGCCTGGTGTAAGTGCGTTGTTTGACGATTTGCCTAGTTGTATTTGCGACGACTGTGATGATAAAGAACTCACTTTCGATAATTTAAATATTTCGCTTAATGGCTCTGCTGGAAATCAATTTAATTTTGATGGGAATATTAATGTAAATGTACCTATTTATGGTTTAGAATTTCAAATACAATCCTATACCTATATGGCAAACCCTTCAGCATGTACCCAAGGCGTAAGTAGTATTGAAGAGTCTGGTATGTTTTTAATGCCAGGCACAACAATTAACGGCTCTACATCTTTACAATTGTTTAATGAAACAGTTTCGGGAAGTTCTAACACAAATAACAATGCCACTAAAGCCATTAAGTACACCAGCAATACCGCATTAACAGGTGCTATTCCTGTCAATTTAACTATTGGTTTACCAGGACCTATTTCTGGTCTCGACCCCAGTTGCTGTGAGATAGAATATACGGTATGTATTAAAGTAAGAATCTTTTATGAAAATGGCAATTGTAAATCCTGTGTGTTTACCCATTGCTTCCAATTCAATAACCAATAAAAATGCTATCATGAAAAATCAATTATATACCTCTCGATTATATGTGTTGCTAGTATTTTTATGTACAACTACTTTAGCACAAGCACAAATTGTTTTAAATACTAGCCCTAATACTAGCACTTGTAATTTAGGTGGAGATACTGTAACAGTGTCTGTGCCTACTGAAGTGTTAACTGGCGATAATATTGCATTAAACATTACATTACCCGGAAGCTATGCAGCCTCCTGTGTAAAAACGGTAACCATTTCTAATTCTTCAAATTTAGTATTCCAAAGTTCTGGGGCTATACCTTTTTCTGATATAGGTGGTGGTACTTATCAAAATACAACTCCTCCAATTTTAGCGGGTAATGATGGACATAATTTTAATGTCTTTTATAAATTTCCGAATTATACTACCTGCGATGGAGATGTTGGCACTTTTGATGTTACTGTAACTTTAGATTGTAACGGAACAATAACCTCCTGTACTACAACAGTAAATGTTATAGCTAGAGCAGCTAATTATTGGACTATTAGTAAAGAATTTATGACAGGTGATTTAACCTGTGGCACTTCAAAATGGCGTATTAAATTAACGCATAACAACCCTAATGGCACTGGATTAGGAACTTATAAAATAACAGGGGTAATTAGTGAAAGTAGCTCTGTTACTGTACCTGTTATTTCTGGAGCATCTTATTCTGTAAATAATAACGGATTTATAAACAGCACTTGGAGTTACTATGTGTATTTACAAAATTGCTCGCCTGACGGTACAACGATAACCAATATTGCAGATTATAATTTTACTCTAGGTGATGGCACTTGTGATACTATGGTTGGATCGGTAACTACCACATCACCGCCTTTATCTAACCCTAATGCTTCTATATCGTTTGTAAAAACGGTATCCAATCCATATTATACTAACTTAACTCCAGGTTGCGATGCACGTTATTATATTACTATTTGTAATAACGGAAATGTGCCTTGGTCTAATTTTGTAATTACCGATAATTTAAATATTCCCAGTATTACAGTTACCAATATTTCATTGCCTAGTGGCTGGACTTCTAGTCCTCCTACACCGCCATTTCCAACAACTACATATACTTTTACAGCACCTTCAGGATATACTATAAGCCCTGGTGAATGCAGAACCATGTATGTAGATTTTACTATCGATTCTGGTGCAACTATAGGAAGTACAATTTCGAATACAGCAAATTTAAGTTATCAAGCTGCTAATACTAGTGGCAGTGGTGGAAGTGGTGGTTCTCCATCTACAGCTTGTCCAGGAATTAGTTGCCCAACAATAAATACAGCTGTTCAAAACACAACTTCAACAGCTAATTTTGTTGTTGAAGCACCAAAGGCAATTCCATCTATAAAAAAATGTATTATAAACCCTCCAAATTCGTTAATCCCTCCCATTTATCAAATTGGGGATATTATTACATACTCCCTAAAGATAGGGAATTCAGGCTCTGGAGATTTATCTACTATTTTTAGTGATGCAATGGGAATGCCTGGGCAAAACCTAGAAATTATACCTGGATCTATTACGTACGATTATTATGCCAATCAAAATACAGGATATAAATACAGTTGCAATACTTATTTTGGAGGGGCAACACCCGTGCCTCCGCCGTTTTCGGTAGTTGCAAATACTTTGGATTTGCAAAATCCTATCTGGACGATTACAAATATGCCTGGTATATGTGATTTTTACAAAACTAATTTTTTAGTCATAACGTTTCAAGCTGAAATTTTACCACAGTTACACGGCTCTAAAACCAATACAGCCGAAATTCTAAATGGGTCTGTTACTTTAAGTAGTTCGGTAAATTATGCTGTTGATCAAGTGGGGGTACTTGCAATTACTAAAGAAGCAGATGCCGAAATTGTTGAAAATGGGCAATCTTTTAACTATATAATTACCGTTTCTAATAATGGAAGCGTACCACTAGATACTGTTGTCGTTACCGATATGTTACCTAATTGTGTTGCCATAAACGGCCAAATTAGTATTGAGGACGGGTATGCTACATCTATAACATCTACTTCGTCAAGCAATATTATTATTACTGTAAACCCTTCGGCACAAATTCAGCCAGGAGATAGTTTTGTTATTACTATCCCAGTGGTTAAATCTGGAGGCGGTAATTGTTGTAACGAAAGTGTATCCGTAACTGCCGAAATGATTACTTCTAATGTAGAATTAGATGCTAATTTTGGATCTGCTGAAGCTCCTGCAGCCTGTGTTACAGGAACACAATGTTGTGATATTGACGACTTTGATGCTTCCATTCAAGAACACAACGGAAGCTTTACTATTTCTATTAATGGTGGTTCGGTACCGATACAAGAAGTAGAAATATCGATGGTAGATTACCATATAGAATACTCTAATGAAGATTGCAAGCCTGACGATATGGGTAATTTTGGCACTTTATCTTCTTCAACTACCAATTTAGCAAGTTTAATACTAAATGCTAACGACAATAATACCAGTAGCCTAAGTTGGTTATTAGGAGATCCTGCCATTATAAATTCCAGTGTTATTTTAGATATTATAGACCCTCTAACCTTAAATTTAGATTGCTGTGATGTAGATTTTTATTTCTGTTTAAAAGTGTGGGTTAAAGATGTAAATTGTAATGTTTGCGAAATTGTTATTTGCTACTCATCAGACCAGCAACAGGAACCTGAACCTTGCGAAATAAGCATTAAAGATATTGGACAAGATAAAAAATATTGCCCTGGAGATACTATTGTTTTAAATTGGAACGGAACAACACCATCAGGAACAGTTAATCTTTCCTTGTTTGATAACACGAACGCAACAGTTTATCAGGTTATTGCCACCAACTTGCCTAATACGGGCTCGTATTCTTATACTATTCCGTCGGGTATTCCTTGCGACCCACCACGTTCTTGGTCTTTAATTATTGAAGATGCAGAAAGGTTATGCTTAGATAGAAGCGATTCTTTTACTATTGAATG
This sequence comes from uncultured Flavobacteriaceae bacterium, assembly GCA_964427695.1. Taxonomy (GTDB): domain Bacteria; phylum Bacteroidota; class Bacteroidia; order Flavobacteriales; family Flavobacteriaceae; genus PRS1. The sequence continues at coordinate 574 of CAYRVY010000140.1, read as the reverse complement.
CTGCCAACAAACCGATTGTGGCTGTGGCAAATGGCTAACCGATTATGTAACGGTAACCACCTATTTAAATCCGATACCACGAAATCCTAAAATAAAAATTACTATACCTCCATCGGATACAAATACTATAAATTGCGGTAGAAACGTCAAGCTAAAACCATCACTATATTATTCATTTACCGCTCCTGATTATGCTTGTAATCCCGAAAATTGTGATGTAAGTTACAGATGGGATATAATAGATACCAGAAATAATATCATTCAATCGGGTAAGGGAAAAACCTTTAACTACAGTTTTAGCAATTTTGGTAATTATGAAGTAGTTTTTACTCCTATTTGTGGAGGTATACGCTGCGAAGCTTGTACTATTCATGTAGAAGTTGAGAAACCTATTATTGCTGAGCCATTGCCTGCTCTTAACAAATATTAGAAAAAGATTTGGTATCACAACCTATGTTACCTTTGTTGGTAAAAGAAGTTGGTAATGTTGACATTTATAGAAGAATACCACTAAAACAAAAAAAAGCCCTTCCTCCACGATAGCTATCGGGATTGGAAAAGCTTCTCATTAGTC
>CAYRVY010000139.1:0-5866 GCA_964427695.1 uncultured Flavobacteriaceae bacterium | reverse complement strand
AATCATCTGCTTTGCTCCAGAATAAATTTTCATTACCTAAATTAATAGCTTCAACCGAAGCAAAAGGAGGATGATTTCCCAAAAAATGATTAGTATCAATATCAAAGCCTTTTATAATGCCTTCAGCTCCTAATTTAATAATTGCCCAATCGTGACCTTTAGTGCGTTTGCGTCTGGATTCCCATCCATCCATCCATTTGCCATGGTCGGTATATTTGTCTGGAATAAAAACACCTCTACCTTCTTTTATGATGTTCTCCTTTTCGGCAAAAAAATCGTCTGTACAGTACAGAACTTTTCCTCCGATTTTTTCGGAAGCGAGATCTATATATTTTTTGAGTTTATCTTCTATCATTTGTCTTTTAGTTAGACCTCACAGGTTTTCAAAACCTGTGAGGTCTGTTTAATCTGTGTCATCAGCGTTCTATCTTTTTCAATAATAATTTCCCTTGCTGAAGGGATTTTAATTTACCATTTTTAACAACCTGAACACCATTCACAAATGTATGAATTACTTTTCCAAAAAGCGTTTGGTTTAAATATGGTGTCGCTTTATGTTTGTGTTGAATAGATTCCTCTGTGATTGTTAATGCTTCAGAATCATCCCAAACGGTTATATCTGCATCAAATCCTTTTTGCAATTTTCCTTTTTGATGTTCTAACCCAAGAAATTTAGCTGGATTTTCAGTAAGTAACTGAATTAATTTCTCAAGCTTTAATCCTCTTTTTTTTCCTTCTGAAACTAATAAAGGAAGTGTAAATTGTAATCCTGAAATTCCTCCCCAAGCTTTAAAGAAATTACCACTTTCTAATTGTTTTAATTCTGGTGGCGCAGGAGAATGGTCGGATGCTAAAAAGTTGAAGCCATCATTTAAAAGGTATTCCCAAAGCAAAGTGTTATTCGCTTTTTCTCTAATTGGAGGTGCACATTTATAAATTGGAGAAGCATCAGGAATGTCTTCAGCATTAAAATATAAATAATGCGAACAGGTTTCAACCGTTAATTTATGTGTTGTTTGTTTTCTGTTTTTGATTCGTTCAATGCCTTCCGAAGCTGATAAATGCACTATATGAACTCTAATATCAAATCTCTTTTGAATATCTAAAGCCAAATCTATCGCGTTGGTTTCCCAGTGTTGAGGTCTGGATTTTAAATACTCCTGATAGCTTTTCGGATTATTAACTTTAGGAACCTCATAGTCACTTAACTCACAATGCAATAATAACGGAATATCATGCTTTTTTAAAATTGGAGCAATCGCTTCTAAATGCTCTTTAGTGACGTTAGGGAATTCATCAATTCCAGAATGTGTTAAAAAACCTTTTATACCAAAAACGCCAGCTTTTATTAAGTTTTCAATAGCGTTTGAATTTGTTGGAATAATACCACCATAAAACCCACAATTAACATGCAGTTTATTGGTTGAAGCTTTTTGTTTTATTTTAAAAGCATCAACTGTTGTTGTAACAGGACTTGCATTTAAAGGCATTTCAATAACTGTAGTAATTCCACCAATAGCTGCTGCTTTTGTTGCAGTTTCAAAACCTTCCCAATCCTCTCTTCCTGGCTCGTTAATATGTACATGAGCATCAATAATTCCAGGCATTACAATAAGATTGCCATAATCTAAAAAGGGAATATCTTCAATAGTATGTAACCCTTTAAAAACCTGATGAATTTTTTCATTTTTAATATAAAGCGAAGCTTCAATAAATTGATTGTTTATAAAGCAGCGTTTGCTATGTATTAAGAATTCTTTCATATTAATTTATGGAACGCAGATGACGAAGATTTGGCAGATTTTCGCTGATAAAAAAAATAATTAATTATTGCACAAAGTTGCACAGAGAAAACACATAGAAAAAAATCATATTTTATCATAAAGATCTGCGTCATCTGTGTTCTATATTTTCTTCATACAAACTCATCAACACTTTTTCTGGTGTCATTGGTGCATGAAATTTTAATTTATAGTTTGGGTTGAAAGCTTTTATTGCATTTTGAATTGCAAAATAAGCACCAATACCATACATTAAAGGTGGTTCGCCAACAGCTTTAGATTTTAAAATGGCCATGTCATTACCTTCGGTTTCTAAAGGTACAACATCTATAATTTTTGCAACCGAAAATATGTCGGGAATTTTATATGTAGATAACGCATTAGATAATAATCGTCCATCTTCACCATAAGTGATTTCTTCCATTGTCATCCAGCCTATTCCTTGCACTAAAGCGCCTTCAACCTGACCTAAATCTATCCCTTTATTCATGCTTTTTCCATAATCATGCACAATTTTAACCGAATCAAAAACATAAGTTCCACGAGTACAATCTACAGTTGTTGTAACGATTGCTGTTCCGTAAACATGATACGCAAATGGATGTCCTTTTTCTTTGGTTTTATCAAAGTGAATTATTGGTGTTGCGTAGTGTGCATTTTCTGTTAGTGCTACACGTTTTAACATAGTTTTTGCTATGAGCTCATTCCATGATAAATTTGATTTCTCTCCATTTACACAAACAATTTCATCTTTTATTTTAATGAATTTTTTGGACGTGTTTAATTCTTCCGAAGCAACAATTTTAAGTCTGTCAAGCAATGCAGTACAGGCTTTAAAAAGTGCTTTTCCGTTTAAGTCAGCAGTTGAACTTGCTGCTGATGGTGAGGTATTGGCAACACGAGTTGTGTTAGTAGTTTCGATCTTAACTTTTTTAGGGTTAATTGAAAACACTTGTGCTGCAATTTGAAGTAATTTTGTATTAACACCTTGTCCCATTTCTACAGCTGCAGTACTAATGCCAACACTTCCATCGAGATAAATATGAACCAAAGCGCGAGCATGATTCATTGGCGTATTGGTAAACGAAATGCCAAATGTAATTGGCATTAAAGCTAAGCCTTTCTTAAAATTATGATTGTTTTTGTTGAAGGTTTTAATATCGCTTTTAAGCTGTTTTAAATTGAAATGTTGTTTTGCAGAAAACCACGAATTTTGAGCTTCAACTTGAGTTGCAATTTGTCCATAAGAAAACACATCGTTCTCTTGGAGCAAATTGATTTCTTGAATCTTATGTGCTGAAACACCAAGTTCATCAGCCACTTTTGCAATAGCAGATTCTATAACAAACATTCCTTGTGGTCCTCCAAAACCTCGAAAAGCTGTGTTTGGAGGCAAATTGGTTTTGCAGCTTAAAACCGTTGTTTTTACGTTTTCAATATAATAGCTATTGGTTGCATGAAATAATGTTCGTTCAGCAATTGCTGGAGATAAATCGGCTGCTGCTCCAGAGTTTTGAAGGAACTCAACTTCGTAAGCTAAAATTTTTAAATCTTTATCAAGACCAATTTTATAAGTGCTTTCATAAGGATGACGTTTTCCTGTCATGCGTAAATCGTCATGACGATTTAGAATGAGCTTAACCGATTGGTTTAAATGATATGTTGCTAAAGCTGCCATAACTGCCCAAGGTGTTGCTTGGTCTTCTTTACCACCGAATCCGCCTCCAAGACGTGTGACATCCACTTCAATTTTGTGCATGGCAAGACCTAAAACCTTTGCTGTAGTTTTTTGAACAGCAGTTGGTCCTTGTGTGGAAGATGTAATTTTTATGTTTCCATTTTCCAGAGGTTCTGCATAAGAGCCTTGTGCTTCGATATATAAATGCTCTTGTCCATTGGAAAAGGTTTCACCTTCAAAAATATGTTCACAATGTTGAAAAACATTTTCTGTGTTTCCTAAACTGAATGAACGAGGTGCATTTATAAAACTCCCTTTTTCCTTGGCTTCTTTACATGTCGTAATCACAGGAAATTCTTCAACATCAATGATTATTAATCGTCGTGCTTGTCGTGCAATAAATTCAGATTCTGCAATGATGAGTGCAATTGGTTGTCCGTAAAAATGAACTTCGTTTTCAGCAAATAACGGCTCGTCTGGAATGATTCCACCAATTTGGTTTTCGCCAGGAATATCTTTGTAGGTAAAAATACGCTCGACACCTTGCAATTTTTCAGCTTCAGAATAATCGATATTTTTAATTTTTCCGTGTGCTTTTGGCGAGTCGAAAACCACTCCATACAAAGTTCCCTCTCTTACATTAACATCATCGACATATATAGATTCTCCTCTCACGTGAGTGTAAGAATCTATATTCTTTACACTCTGTTTTAATAAATTGGAAGTTTCCTTATTCAACATTTCTAAATTGGTATATGATTTACTTTTATGCATATTGAACAAAATCAGTTAATTTAAATTGTTCAGGATACAGTTCTGTAAAATGCGCAAAGAATAATTGACGTGCTAGTAAGCGTTTATAATCGCTTGAGCCACGAACATCGCTTATTGGCGAAATCTCTTCTTGAAGAATATTATTAGCTTTTAAAATTAATTGTATGGTTAATGTTTTTCCACTCAAAAAAGATGAGGTTTTATGCAAATATTTAGGTATGGCTGCAACACCACCAATGGATACATGAGTGTTTTGAATAGTATCATCTTCTAAAGTAAAACTTATCGCAGAATTTACAGTTGCAATATCGAGATGTGTGCGTTTGCTTACTTTTTCAAAATTGAATTTTGTGTTTTTAGAAGGAAGCTCAAAATGAATGTTTTTAATAAGTTCATTATCTTCTAAATCGTAAGTTTTATAGCCTTTATAAAAGTCTTTTAAAGAAATGGTTCTTTCATTTTCGTCTTGATTGATGATGGTGATATCGCTATTTAAGGCCAAAAAGAAAATGGTCATATCTCCAATAGGTGAGGCATTTACAAAATTGCCACCAATAGATGCCATGTTTCTTATTTGCTCTGACGACACTAATTTTAAATGCTGTTTTAATTTAGGGAAGTATGCATTCAATTCTTTGTTATTCCAAAGCTCGGTAACTGTAGTTCCTGCCCCAATTGTACAACTATTATTTACTATTTTAATTCCTTTTAATTTTTCATTATCAAAAATAAGATGGACACTATCGTCTATTAAATCATCGGCTTTTTGTACATACAAATCCGTTCCACCGGAAACACAAGTTGTTCCTGAATGGAGACTGCTTTTTAGGGATAATTGTTTTAAACGTTTTGGTGTTTCTAAAAAATATTGAGGAATAAATCCATTATCAATCAGTTTTTTTGTATTTATTCTAGAATTTACTGACTCTAACATTTCACAAACCTCATCAGCAGCTTTTTCAATCGATTTGTAACCAGTACATCGACAAATGTTTCCGCTAATAGCATCTAAAGCATTTTCATAATTTTTTTCATATTCTGAAAGGGCAAACCCTGTTAATGATACCACAAATCCTGGAGTACAAAACCCACATTGTGATGCATGATTTTCTTTTATTGTTGATTGGGCCACTGTTAATTCTTTAGGAAGATTTGTACCTTCAATAGTAACAATATGTTTACCATGAGCATTTCCTAAAGGTGAAATGCAAGATGTAATGCTTTGATATTCAATTGTGTTATCTTCTTTTAAAGTGCCGACTAAAACTGTGCATGCTCCACAATCGCCTTCTCGACAACCAATTTTAGTTCCCATTAGGCGTTGCTCATACCTTACAAAATCGAGCAAGGTCATACCAGCGTTTTTAGTTGTTTGTATGGTTTTATTATTGAGAATAAATTCTATCATTTAAAAAATGTCTAATAGTCTGTTTTATCTTCCTTTTTTGTCCATTCCTGAAATGCCTCTAATGCGATATTTTGTCCCAATTGTTGAAAAGGGATGCTTCTTTCATCATAAGGAAGTTGAATTTCTTTGTAAATAAATGCATCATCAAACCCAATATTAGCAGCATCTATTTGATTGCTTCCAAAATATACCTTGTCTGGACGCGCCCAATAAATTGCTCCTAGA
>CAYRVY010000138.1:0-5942 GCA_964427695.1 uncultured Flavobacteriaceae bacterium | reverse complement strand
CACATAAACACCTCTTACACTAATTATAGCACTTGTGTCTTTTAACATTTCGGGAGTAGTTTTTAAAGTAAAAAAGATGTTGCGTTCTTCGTTTGGTTGCATATTGTTAAACTCTAATACCTTACGGTTTTTAAAATCGCCTTTTGCAGTTTCGAGGGTAAAAGGCAAATTGGTTTTTTCAGTAGAATCCTGAAGTATTAATTTTTCAAAAAACACATTATCTGTAGAGGCTAAAAAGGTTTGAGAATCATTAACCTCATTAGTTTAAAAAAAGTTGTTTTCTACAATTTATTTTTCGTTATGATGTGTCCTGGTATCAGATAGGTCAAAATTATTTGCTTTATATTTTTGCTCGTTATAAAACATAAACAGCTTGCCATTAGTAGCATAATTTTTAGTGTTTTTATAACTCATAATTACTACAATATTCTCGTCTGGTATTGGCTCTCTATTGCGTTGTAAGGTAAAACTCTCTGTCATTGAGGTTTCATCGTTATAATCTTTAGTAATGGAAGTTATAGTTACCTTTTTTGGTCTGGTTGTTGGGGGTTTGCCTGTATCGTAATTATTGGTTGCCCAAAATTTTATATCGTAAGTCCCCTTATTTTTATAAATATGTGTTGGATCTTTTTTTTTACTATAATTACCATCTCCAAATTCCCAGTAGTAAGAATAAAATGCCTTTGGAGCTCCAGCTATTTGTTCTAAAGTGGGAGTTTTAGGAATAAAATCTACTTCATTATCAATAGTGTTGTAAGTAATTGTGGCAATTCTTGAAATGGTATCTTTTTCTTGTTGTGCTACTAGTTGGAGGCAAATAAAAAAAGAGCTAATAAATAAAATAATGTTTTTCATGTGTTTATTTTTATTGTTTTTTGACGGACACATATAGTTTTTATTTAGTCATTTTTCTAGTTATCAACCTTTGGTTGTTTTAGGTTTTAAAATAGAGCTACTTAAACAAATATATAAAAAAGTGGCGGTTTTTAAACCACCACTTCTCATATTGTAAAATCATAGTTTAGGTTAAACATTTAAGGTAAATTATTTATAACCGCAACTAATTGAGCTTCTGTTACTACTGTAGTTTCAGAAAATGCAAATGTATAAATATCGTTTTCTGCAATAGTTACTGCTTTAATTGCATACCTATAGTTTCCGTTATCTTCTGAAATGAAAATTATATGGCATTCTAATCCTATAGGAATTTGTCCATAGTGTTCGCTAAATAATTTTGTTGCGTTATCGAAAGTATCTAAATTTGCTAAACCTGAATCTTCACCATCATAAGATAAATACACAGCACTATTTGTGTTGTCATAGCCTTCTGGCACACCAACTAGAATGGTTGTTTTTGGTCTTGGGTCGTTGAAAAAACGATCTACATTACTCCACCCAAAATCATTTAAAAAGGCAAAATAAGAGCCACCTTCAGCAAAAACACCACCATGTCCTGCTCCATCTTCTACCTCATCCCAAGTAAGGTTGTCATTTGCATCAATCCTACCTACCCAAAGTGACATAGTATTATCTGTTCCTCCAGTTAAATTAGAAGGAATAATAAGCTGTACCGAGCATGTGGTTTGTAGTATTTGCCCATTTTGCGTAGCTTCAACAAAAAACGCTCCTCCTGAAATTAACAATGCTTTATCCCCACTCGGTAATGTTCCCATTGTGGGTTTGTTTGTAACTAACATGTTTCCTCTATCAAAAAGTTCTATATATTTAATATTTACTTGTCCAGTTACACTATTGCCGTTTATAGTTAAACAGCTTCCTTGAATGGTAATTTGTACACCTTTTTCTGATGTAAATGTTGTAGATCCATCTTCGGCATTAAAGCTAAATTCTTGTGTACGTGCATCTAAAGCATTTTGTTTTAAGTCTGCAAACTCTTGTGCAGTTGGAGCTGTAATAATAATATCTCCGTCGTCATTACTTGAACAGCTTGTAAATATCAAGGCTGTTATTAAAAGGATTCCTAAAATTGTTTTAAAATTTTTCATAATGTTTAGTTTTAAATAATTGTTTTTCATTTTTATGCAACACTTTTTTTGGTGCTACAGCCTTATATCAGTATCCTTTTAAAATTGTTACCCTTTTATTTCAAAGTTTTTTTATTTTAGTTGAAAATTAAAGCGTTAATGAACGATAAACAGTTACACGAGGATCAAAAATATATTGAAGGATTGTTAGGAAACAATTCATTTATTATTCAGGCTATCTATAACAAATTTGCTCCTAAAGTAATTAGTTATATAAAGAGTAATAGTGGTGATGAAGATAGTGCCAAAGACATTATTCAAGAGGTGTTAATTACAATTTACCATCAAGCAAAAGAGAAAAATCTACAGCTTACTTGCCCTTTTGATGCCTATTTTTATTTATTATGTAAACGAAAATGGTTAAACGAATTAAAAAAAATAAGCAAAAAAGAGGTAACAATTAATGAAGAAACTTTATCTAAAAATGACAGCACTCTAAAATTAGTTGATGAAACAGATTTATTTGAAGAAAAACAACGTTTATTCAATTTAATGTTTCATCAACTAGGACCAGCATGTAAAGATTTGCTTAAAGCCACTTTTAAAATGAAATCTATGGAAGAAGTAGCCAAAAGCTTAGACATAACATATGCTTATGCCAGAAAAAAGAAATCGTTATGTATAAACCAATTAACCAAGCTAGTAAAAGAGTCGCCAAAGTACAACCAACTTTATAACTAAAGTCATGAACAATCAAGATTATACAATATTTGAAGGTTATATCTCTAAAACATTGTCTTTAGAAGATAGAGCTGCTTTTGAAAACAGATTACTAAAAGACCAAGAGTTTAAAAAGGCATTTACTACATATCAAGGTCTTAATAATTTTTTAGAATATAAGTTTGGAAATGAGGAGAAATCAAGTGCTTTTAAGAATAACCTGCACAAAATTTCAGAAGATTATTTTAACAAAGAGGTAAAAGCAACAAAGACTGTAAAATTCTTACCATGGAAATATACTATAGCTGCTAGTTTTGTAGCGCTTTTAGGGTTATTTGTTTTTAATAATTTTTTAAATCCAACATATAGCGATTTTTCTAATTACGAAACTATAAGTTTAACTATTAGAGGAGAACAAGAAACAAATGTAAAAAACGCAGAGATTGCATTTAATACAGCAAATTATGCTGAAGCAGATAAGGCTTTTAAAAAATTACTTGAAACAGACAATACTAATACAGAATTTCAATTTTATAGAGCAATTGCCAATATTGAACTCGATAATTTTGAAGTTGCAGATTTGTTATTGAAAAACTTGAGTAAAGGCACTTCGGCATATAAAAATAAAGCCTCTTGGTATTTAGCATTAAGCAAGTTAAAACAAAAAGAAAATAAAGCGTGTATAAATATTCTTAAAACAATTCCAGAAGATGCTGAAGATTTTAAGCAAGCACAAAAGCTATTGAAGAAATACAATAAAAAAAGCCACTAAAAAGCGGCTTTTTTACAAGATATATTTTTGCTATACTTTGGATTTCATAGCATCACATTTCTTTTTACATTCAGCTGATTTTTCAGCACATTTTGCACAATCTTTATCTGTACAATCAGCAGAGCACTTTACACTACAAGATTTTTTTTCTTTATTTGCACAACATGCTTTTTTACAATCTTCAGCACAAGCCATTTTTGTAGAGAAAGCTTCAACAGTTTTCATATCGCTTACTTTATAAATATCGGCAACCTTTGTAACAGTTTCCTCGAGAGTGGCATGATTTACCATAGCTTCGTCATACTCTACCATTGCTAATTGTCTGTCAAAATCTACAGTAGCAGATTTTACACCATCCATTTGAGCCATTTTCTTTTCGATGGTTTTTGCACAACCCATTTCACAAGTCATTCCTTCTATTTTAAACTCAGCTTTTGCATAAGTAGCATTTGGGTCTAACTCGTTTTTTACAATTTCTTTAGTTGTATCAACTTCTACAGTTTTAACTTCTGGTTTTACTTCATTTTTACAGGCTGTAAAAATTGTTAGAACTAAAATAATTGTTAAAATATTTTTTAATGTTTTCATAGGTTTTAGTATTAAGTTCGTTACAAAACTACAGTTTTTATTTTATTCATTTTTGTATTAATTAAAATCTTCGTCAGTCACGCCTTCATTGACCAACACATTATTAATATTGAAAATAATAGTTTGTGGTCCAGATTTAATAATTTGATGATAAGGAAATTGTACGCCTTTAACAGGAGAATATTTAGAATAGTCAACAACAGATGTTACTTCCTTTCCTGCAACTGTAGTTGTGCTTTCTTCTCTTACTAACAAACCAGTTTCAGTATTGTAATATTTAAACGATGCTTTCCCTTCTTTTTCTATTTTAACTTTATAAACATCATTACCATTTATAGTGGTTAAGCTTTCTAAAGATAATAGATACAAATCATCATAATGCAATTCTGGGAATAATGTAATTTTCGATTTTTGAACCTCAAGTATATCACCTTCCATAGGCATTTTTTGTCCTTGCTGTTCAATGTATCCTGTTTCTCCATTAAATTTCTGCTTCATAATAACTCCCATACCTTCAATGCTCATTTCCATAGATTCTTTGTTTGGCACCATTTGTTTTATGTCTGCTTTTGGAGCAAAAGGAGCGCCTTCAATAGTAACATCTGCACTGGAGTGAACCGTTTTTACTAACAGGGCATTATCTTTGCCACCAATTGCTTTAATGTAATTATCTATAATTGATTGTGCTGTTATACCTTTAGGAATAGGTTTTGTAAACTCTGGTTTTTCAACTGGATTTGCATAAGTATCAAAATATTTAATTGGGATTCCTGTTTTTTCAAGATTAGGTATTACATCACTTCCTTTGCCTACAACCACAATTCGTGCATTTTCAGCTTTAAAATAAGTGTTGGCAACTCGCTTTACATCTTCTTTGGTAACAGCATTAATTTTTTCAAGAAATGTGACGTAAAAATCTTCGGGTAAATCGTTTAATTTAATATTTAATGCGTATCGTGCAATAGTTTGAGGACGCTCTAAAGCCAACACAAAATCACCTACATATTTTGCTTTAGCATTTGCTAAATCTTCATCGGAAACAGTTTCATTTTTAATTCGCTTAATCTCTTTTAAAGTTTGTACTACAGCACTATCTGTTACAGCATTTCTTACTGAAGCTCCAGCAGTAAAACGTGACGCATTATATCTACTTGTACCAACATTTGATCGAGCACCATATGTATAACCATGTTCTTCACGCAAATTCATATTTAGATAACTGCTAAATCCGCCGCCTAATATTTTATTTGTAATTAAAACCGAATGATAGTCTTTATCTTTCATTTTTAAATTCACATTATTGGTAAGTGAAATGTTTGACTGTACTGCGTTTGGCATATCCACAAAATTAATTTGCGTGTATTGTACATTAGGACTTGCTGTTAGTACATTTGTAGTAACTTCAATAGATTTTTTCCATTTACCAAAATAGGTCTCGACTTGTTCTTTAATGGTTTTAAAATCTACATTACCAATAATAACTAAATAGGCATTATTAGGATTAAAATACTTTTGATAGAATGCATTCACATTTTCTAAAGTCACGTTGTTAACAGTTTCTTCGGTTACAAATTCACCATAAGGATGTTTAGTGCCATAAGATAAAGCACTACCTACACGGCCAGCAATAGCATCTACACTCTTCTCTTGAATTTTTAACCCTTCAATGAGCTTATCTTTTTCTTTTTGAAATTCACCTTCAGTTAGTAAAGGATTAATAGCTGCATCTGCCATTAGTTCCAACATTCTTTCAGAATATTTTGACAAAGCACTTACGAAAGCACTTTCCGAACCAAAATTAAGAGAAGCTCCTAAAAAGTCGATTTCTTCATTAAAATCGTCTTTAGGAATATTAGTTGTTCCATTTCCTAACATTG
>CAYRVY010000137.1:0-5943 GCA_964427695.1 uncultured Flavobacteriaceae bacterium | reverse complement strand
AAGAGTGAAATTAAGAAAACTTTATCCGTCAATTGATGATTAACTTAACACTAGTAGTTTTATTCCCTATATTTAACAAGTAAAAATCACACCTTCTAAGAAGGTGGCTTTGAAAAGCCCCTAAAAGGGGCAATGAAGAACATTTTCTTAACAAAAATTATAAGACTAATAGAACTTTAAAAATGCAAAGATTATCAAAACAGAATTCAGGCATAGCCCACAGTACATTACCACCAGCATAGCAGGTGGTTTTTCAAATTGAAATAAACACGCCACTAGTGCATTTAGCAATACGTTAGCTACAATTAAATCAACAATATGAAAAATTCAATCAGACAACTAATATTACTTTTCACAGTATTACTATTTGGAATTTCTAATGCCCAAGTTAAAATGAACTTTATATTTGATACTCCTTATGGAGATAATCAAGTTGTTGGAAAATATGTTGAAATAAACGAAGCTAAAATATATTATGAAGAATATGGAAAAGGTAAACCATTGCTACTAATTCACGGAAACGGAGGTGACATTAAATCAATGGGAAATCAGATTGATTATTTTAAAAGCAAATATAGAGTCATTATTGCTGACAACAGAGGACACGGAAAATCAGAATTAAAAACAGATTCTTTAACGTATAATCAAATTGCAAAAGATTGGATAGGCTTGGCTAAACACTTAAAATTAGATTCCCTAAATATTATTGGTTGGAGTGATGGTGGAATTATTGGACTAATAATGGGAATTGATAAACAATCTGAAATTAAGAAAATTGTTGCAATGGGAGCCAATTTGAGACCTGACACAATAGCTGTTAATAGTTGGGCTCCTAATAGTGTCAAAAAAAGAGAATTGAAAGCAAAAGAGATGTTAGCAAAAGGAGACACTTCTAAAGATTGGAGATTAATACTACAACGTTATGGTCTATTACTATATCAACCTAATATTAGTCATAACGATTTAAAAAAAATAAAATCATCTGTATTGATAATTGCTGGAGACAAAGACATTATTAAAAATGAACATACGGTCGAAATGTTTGAAAATATTCCTAATGCACATCTCTCCATAATGCCTGGCGAAACACATTTCACACCTGCCTCAAACCCTGCATTATTTAACGAAATTGCGAATAAATTTTTATCAGAACCATTTAAAAGACCAGACTCTAATTGGACAAAAAAATAACTGTAGCTAACAAAGAACTGAATAAAAAAATCTACTAATTATATCTTAAGATTGTTGTCACGAAATTGTCAAGAGTTAACTTTTTCCATTGTATTTATCTGTACGATAAAACCTTATAATGGCAGTAAATCTTCGTAAAAAATATTATGGTAAAAAAGAGGTTTCTAAAAAGAACAGACCTTATCGATTTCAGTTAGATTATTCCCATCAAGGTAAACGAGTTAGAGAGACCATAAAAGACGTTGAGTTTTTGCCTAATAATAACAAAGAGTCTGTCTGAAAAGTAAAAACTTAAGTCATATTGAGCTTGTAGAAATATTTTAACTGGTCGTAATCAACATTGGTTTCGACAGGCTCAACCTGACAAAATAAATTGCAATGACTTTTCAGACATCCTCTTTTTTGTTCGCATATTATGCAGTAACTAACATTTTTAATGTCACAAAATCAGTCACTTAAATGAAAATATCGTATATTTAAGCTAAAATAAACACTATTTAAATCCAAAAAAATGAAAAACCAACTAATTTGCATCAGTATTGCCCTATTGACTTTAGTAGCCTGCAAACAGCCAGCAGCAGTTGAAGAAAGCGAATCACCAGATTATGCTGCTTTTGATAAAAAAGTAGAAGCTATTAGCTCCTTTTACCAAGCCCATTGCGATGAGGACATGGAGGCTTTAACAGCCATGGTATCCGATACCATGACATGGAACCCACCATATTACAGCGACAACACCTTACTTGGAAAAGAAGATTACCTAACGGGTCTAAAAGGCTATCACGATGCTTATGAAAACATAAAATATACAGCAGGTATTGTTACTCCCGATTCCATAATTAATGGCTTCTGGTCTGGGTCGGTTTTTCCAAAAGAAAACGCAAATAACAACCCAAATACAGTTCGGGTTTATGGTACGTGGACAGCCACTCATACCGAAAGCGGAAAAGATATAGGCGTGAAATTTTTTAGCCTTGTAACGATTAATGAGGATGGAATGCTTGTTAATGCCTCTGACTATTGGGATGTTAATGGTCTTGCAGTACAAATAGCTGATGAAGAATAATTTGTACCGTTCAAAAAAGATTAAAGGAGGCTAAAATTTTAGCCTCCTTTTTTGTTTGTATAATGTAGCAGATAGACAACCATTTCTTAACACGGATTCAACGCTTTTGAACTTTTGAGTTTTAAATATGTAAATTTTAAAAGAGTTTTTAAATTAAATATCACAACTAATTTTCTTCTCTAATTTAAGTTTTATACTTTTAAACTCAATTATCTAACTAACTAATAATAATGAAAAAACGTGGTATTTTAATTTCGTTTATACTTACTTGTTTCTTTGCAAGTAATTTCAGCCTTCAAGCTCAAGATGATATTCTCGAAAAACTCGAAGCTATAGCAATTGTAGATCAAAAAATAATGATGCCAATGCGTGATGGTATTCGTTTAGCAACTGATATATATCGTCCAAAAACAGATAAAAAAGTGCCTATTATCTTTTCTCGCACTCCTTATAATTTTAATTCTTGGGGAGACGGTAAACAAAGAACTAGAACAGCACAACGTGCTTATGAAGCTGTTAAAAGAGGCTATGCTTATGTGGTTCAAAATGAACGTGGGCGCTATTTTTCGGAAGGAGAATGGGATATTTTAGGAGTTCCATTAACCGATGGTTATGACGCATTTACATGGATGAAAAATCAAACGTGGTCAAATGGTAAAATCGGAACATTTGGTTGCTCTTCAACTGCCGAATGGCAAATGGCAGTCGCTGCTTTAGACCATCCATCTCATGCAGCTATGGTTCCGCAAGGTTATGGCGCAGGTGTTGGAAGGATTGGTAATATTAACGAACAAGGTAATTGGTTTCGTGGTGGTGCAGAACAAATGCTATTCTTTTCCTGGTTATATGGCGTTGAACATGACAAGTTTAAACCAAGAATTCCTGCTGGAGCAACACAAGAAGATTTAATTCGTATTTCCAGATTTTACGATTTAGCTCCCGAGAATCCACCAATAGATATGGCTGAAGCTTTAAAACATTTACCAATTCAGGATATATTAAAAAACATAAACGGAAAGCACGAGGTTTTTGACAAAATGATACGTCGTAAACCAAATGATGAAGCTTGGTTTAATGGAGGTATTTACCATGACGACATGGAAATTGGCGTACCAAGTTTTTGGTTTGCCTCTTGGTACGATGTGTCTATAACTCCAAACTTGGCTTTATTTAATCATGTACGACATAATTCGAAAGACGCAACAATTAGAGATAATCAATATTTGGTAATAGCTCCAACCTTGCATTGTCGATATACTCGAGCAACCGAAAATACCATTGTTGGCGAACGTAATGTTGGTGATGCAAGACTTAATTACGACGAGCAAATTTATGCTTGGTTCGATTTATGGCTGAAAGGAGAGCAAAACGATTTTAAAGAAAAAACACCTCGAGTACAATATTATACAATGGGAATTAACAAGTGGCAAGCATCAGAAACTTGGCCACCAGAACAAGCCAAACTAACTACATTTTATTTAAATAGTAATGGCAAAGCGAATAGTCGTTTTGGCGATGGAAAATTAACAACTGTAAAAGCTAATTCAGATAATCCAGATAGTTTTACTTATGACCCAATGCAACCTGTGCCTTCTTATGGTGGTAATGTATGCTGCACAGGAAATGCCATAAAAGGAGGAGCTTTCGATCAGCAACAAATGGAAACTAGAAATGATATTTTGGTTTACACTACTGAGGTTTTAAAAGAAGGTGTAGAAGTTTCAGGGTTTATTGAATCTACATTATATGTGTCTTCCAATGTAAAAGACACCGATTTTACTATTAAACTTATCGATGTATATCCTGATGGAAGAGCTTATAATTTAGATGAAACCATACAAAGAGTGCGCTATCGTGAAGGTTATGACAAAGAAGTGTTTATGGAAGAAGGCAAAGTTTACAAAGTGGATTTAACACCAATGTCAACCAGTAATTACTTTAAAAAAGGACATCGTATTCGTATTGAAATCTCAAGTAGTAATTTTCCGCGTTTTGCACGAAATTTAAATACAGGAGGAAATAACTATGACGAATCTGAAGGTGTTGTTGCTCATAATAAGATACATCATTCTTCTACTTATCAATCACAAATTCGTTTGCCTATCATTTCTAATTAATATTTATTTTCTGAAAAATAAAAATAACAGACCTTATAGATTTCAAACTTTAAAAAATCCATTCTTGGAAACAACATTTAAACTATACTTCATTTCTATATTAATTAGCTTTTTATGTTTTAAATGTAAGAGTAACAATAAACCAGATTCAGATAAAACAACTAATCAATATTTTGAATATATTCAATTAAAAACAGATACATTATTTAATAGTAACCAAATCATTAATATCATTAAATTACATAATGATTCTGAAAATGAATATCAAATTGAAATTGGCTTTAGCAAAACAGATTTAAAAGTAACCAGTTTCTTTGCAGAAAATGAAAATGTAATTGGAGCTATCAATGGAAGTTTTTTTGATATGGATTTCGGCGGAAGTGTAACATACCTTGAATTGAACGATAGTGTTATCAGTAAAACTAGAAGTTCTGAATTAAAATGGGGAGTATCTGATTCTTTAATAAATGCTGCCATTATCTTCACAAAGAATGATGAAATTGAAATACAACCAAGACAGTCTGATCAATTTTATTCAATATCAAATAAAGAACAAGCTGTTATGGTATCTGGTCCGTTACTAATTTATAATGAAGAAAAAACTGTAATGCCAGATATGAAATTTGTTAATAAAAGACATCCCAGAACTTGTGTCTGCAAAACAGAAGAATCTCTATTATTCATTACTGTTGACGGCAGAAGCCCAAATGCAAAGGGAATGAATTTATATGAGTTGCAAGAGTTCCTCTTGAACCTTGATTGCATAGATGCCATTAATCTAGATGGTGGAGGCTCAACAACTATGTGGATTCATGATAAAGGTGTGGTTAATAACCCAAGTGACAAGATTGGACAAAGACCTGTTGCCAATGCAATATTAATTAAAAAAGAATAAGGACATCAAACTAACAATACATATAATTCACTTAATTCTATCTGCTACTACTCTCCTGTAAACTTGGCTTCACGTCGTTCTACAAAAGATTGAATATTAAGAATGTTTCACTTTGGATATTGTATGCAGTCGAAGAAATGTTTTGCATATTGTAGCAGATGCTAACACAGAAGTTGTCTCGGATTAGTCATTTTTTTGAACACAATTTAATTTATTATAACACTTTGTCAGAAGAAAATGTTAAGCAAAGGTTTGTTGATTAATATCTACGCAATAAAGGTATTCTTAATCTAAAAATGAATTATATTCGTAAATATAAAATAATATTAGAATGGAAAAAACAAGTATTTACAAGTTTTATAAGTTGGGAAAATTGCTGAACGAATTCAAATTGGATGATAATCCATCTAATGTTGACTTATATAATCGAATGACTAATTTTTTTGATTTTGTAAATGAATTAAATTTACAAGTAACTCTTTCTGCCATTAAATTAGGTGACATAAAAAAACACTACAAAAAACTTGATATAGAAACTAAAAAGAATCCAAAGGAAAATACAACCGTTGATTTAGTGAAAAAAGTAAATTCTTCAATCAATAAATTACTAACAACTTTCGAAGCCGAAATATTAAACAAAAACTCATTCATATTAAGTGATAAAAAAATCCCGA
>CAYRVY010000136.1:0-5946 GCA_964427695.1 uncultured Flavobacteriaceae bacterium | reverse complement strand
CTGGATTTGCAAAATTGGCACTACTAGAATTAAAGGTTGAAGCATCAGTATCAATATCTACATAAACATTATTAGAAAATTCATGATTATCATTACTTCCATTATAATTAGTAGTGGCTGTTCGGGATATCATATTATTAGCTATAATTGTGATATCACCCTTAACGTTTTCATTAAAACGTAGTGTAAATGGCTCTTGAACTTGAGCTTTAACAAAAAAGCCACAGAGCATAAATGCAAAGAGGAATGCCGATTTGAATATTTTTTTATGATTAATAGCAGTTTTCATAAGCCCAATTTTAGGTTTTTAAAAATAATTAGTAAAGTCTAATTAAAATCTTTTGGATTTGGTATATATGTTTTTATTATTAAAGAATTACTTGTTAAACGCTTATCTTGTGACACTACAGTTATTTCTGTACAATTCCAAGTATTCAATTTTGTATTTAATGGTCTAGAGATTTTAACAATAAATTCGTAGCTCCCTTTACCTTTTAGAGTTATTTGATTTGATTTAAGTTGCGAATTATTAATTTGTAATAATTCTTGAATAAGATTTACTTGAGGAATTTTAGCTTGATTACAAGAAATATTATTTGCATTTAAATAAAACGTTCCTGATTTTTCTGACACATTTTTAACTTCTATAACATAAACATGTTCTGTTTTAGAAGTTATTTGATCAGTATCCTTTTTTAAAGAAAGCTCTAAACCCTGTTGCCCAAAAGTGCTTAACACATTAAAACAAACTAATAATAGTAGAGTAGTTGTTGTTTTCATAACTTTACATGTTGTATTATATTTCGCTTTGCGATATTAAATTTTAATATTAATAGTAATCATTAGAATAAATATCATATACAGAATAATTGTAATGATATTATTCTAATTTTAAATGAGGGAAGTACACCAATAAAAAGTGTGAAAGGATTAAAAAATTGAATTAGATTTGGAGTCATTATTCATTTGATTTATAATACAAAACAAACCATATGCTTATTCTTACACAAATTTAAATGTTAAATAGCAAAAATAATCGTTAAGACGAAAAAAACAACATTTTATCGTTAAAATATGCATTTAAACGACAATACATGAAGACATTAATTATAGTTAGACATGCAAAATCATCATGGAAATATGATGTTTCTGATATTAATAGACCACTTAAAAGCGTTGGTATTACTGATGCGGCTTTAGTTTTTAATAAATTTAAAACGAGTGGTCATAACCCGGAAGTTATATTTTCTAGTCCTGCAAAAAGAGCGTTTGAAACTTGTAAGATTTTTATAGATAAAACCGGATTTTCCTACACAAAAGCACAGATTTCTGACCAACTTTATGATTTTGGAGGCAATAAAGTAGCTGATTTTATCAAGTTATTAGACAATAATTATAATGATGTCATGATTTTTGGACATAATCACGCTTTAACAGCGATTGTTAATACTTATGGAGATAAGGATATTGATAATTTACCAACGTCTGGTTTAGTAGTAATTAAGTTTAAAATCAATTCTTGGAAGGATATTGAAAGAGGGAAAACAGAATTAATTATTTTCCCAAGACATTTAAAATAGAATTTTTAAAATTTATTCTCGCAGTTACAATCAGGTTCGAATAATTTAATTTGATAGCTCATAAATAATTCATGAGATCCAGATGTATAAGGACTTATTGCAGATGTTATAAACTCATAAGCATAGCCAAATTTAATGTCGTCTGTAGCTTGAAGGCTTACATATCCACCTAAAGCGTCGTTTAACCTATAAGCAACACCAAACCATAATTTTTCTTGAATTAGAAAATTTGCAGTTAAGTCTATCGATACAGGTGCTCCATTAGTATATTTTATTAAGAATGTTGGTTTAAAAGATAGTTGAGGATTAAATTCTAGCATATATCCTCCATTTAAGTAATAACTAGCTCTTTCTATAGCTACATACTCGATGCTTGTTTTGTTATTATAATCAAATAGCCTGGGAGAGGACAAGCCTAAAAATAAATCTTCGGATCTTAAGTATATTCCAACGCCAAAATTTGGTTTCCAGTTGTTAAATATTTTGTCTAGGTATTGATCACCAATAGCATCAGGATCTAATAATAATTCAGAATCTAATCCATATTTACTTATTCCTGCTTTAATACCAAAAGAGAGTATATATTTATAATTAAGATCTACAGTATAGGATGCATCAGCATAAATAGATGTTGTATTTTCGTAACCTAACTTGTCGTTTATAATAGATAAGCCAGCTCCTAATTTTGTATTCGGAAAAGATGAATCTAAAGTTAAAGTTTGCGTAACAGGAGCACCATTTACTCCAACCCATTGATTTCTGTTTAAAAATGCAATGGTTAGCTCTTCTCTTGTGCCTGCATATGCTGGATTTATTGCTATTGTATTAAACATATATTGACTAAACTGTGGAAACTGTTGAGACATTACAATTACAGGAAACAAGAATACTATTTTTAGATATTGTATTTTTTTATTGATACGCATTTATTGTTCAGTTCCTAATAGAATATAACCTTGAATTGGTTTTAAGCCGCTATTAATTAAATTTACTACATAGTAATATGTTCCAGAGGGAAGTTTATCTGATTTTCCAATACTATTAGCTGGAGATCTTCCATTCCAGTCGTTTAGGTAATCATCAGATTCAAAGACTTTAGAACCCCAACGATTGAACATTTTTATCGCTGTTTTTATATCGCATGCTCCATTTTTACCGACATTTGGATTAATAGTGTATGCTACTTTCATAGTTTCATTTTTTAAGTCTCCATTTGGAGTAACTAATTTGGAAATATTAACGTCAAATATTGATTGAATACATTTATAGTCTATACAATCGTCATTTACACTAATAATGATTTCTTTATATATTGAGCACTGATTAGAATTTAAAGTGTATCTAAACATATACTCTCCAATAGGAACAGTTTCGGGATTAAAGACCATTTCATTTAAAACATCAAGCGAGTCGCTTTCCCAATATCCATCTGGATGTGAACCAAAAGTTGATAAATCGATTGATTCTTCATCTATACAAACTGATATCACTTCAGTAGAAGATTCATTTTCTGTAAATACATGTAAAGTTTGTATTGTAGAAACAGTATTGCCACATTGATCTGTAGCTAACCAAGTTCTGATTATTTCATAATTTCCTTCGTTTAATTCTATTTCTTCTTCTTCGAATGCAATCGAAATATCATTAGAGCAATTATCTATAAATTCTAATAAAGGAATCTCTGGAATTTCTTGACAATTTAGTATTATACTTTCTTCAATCTCTGTTACTAAAATTGGAGCAGAAGTATCTTCTATATATATATCTTGAATAACTTCTATCGAATTTCCACAATCGTCTGTAATGGCATATATTCTGCTTATTATCTCCATACAATCTTCATTAACAGAAAATTCTGATATATAGGTTACTGTTGGTATAGAACAATTATCAAATTCATCTATTACTACATTAATATCTGGAGCTGGTATTTCTTCCATGCATTGTGCATAGATAGTAGCTGGATTACTTGCAGTTGGAGGAGTTTCGTCCTTAATAATTATATCATGAGACACTTCAATATAATTACCACAGTCATCAGTTACACTATATAGTCTTGTTATTATTTCTGGACATGTACTATTATTAGATGTTTCTGAAACAAAAGCAACTGTTGGCATTGAAGAATCATCTGCTGCATCAGTTACTACATTTACATCTGGCTCTGGTAAATCTTCAATACACTGTAATACTAAAGGAGTAGGATTACTTGCTGTTGGTAATTCATCGTCTTCAATAATAATTATATGTGTTACATAAATGGAGTTGTCGCAATCATCGGTTACACTATAAATTCTCGTTATGGTTTCAGGGCATATACTATTATTAGATGTTTCAGAAACAAAAGCAACTGTTGGAACTGAACAATTATCGGCTTCATCTATCACTACTTCAGGATTAGGTGGTTCGAGATTATCATAACTATAAATGTATGTTGTTTCAGGATTACTTGCAGTTGGTAGAATGTCGTCGTTTATAATTATGCTATGAGACACTTCAATATAATTATTACAATCGTCAAGAACACGATAAGTTCTTGTAATGGTTTCTGGACATGAGTTATTGTCGGAAACTTCATTTATAAATATTACTGTAGGAATTGAGCAATTATCGGCTTCATCAGTAATAATTTCTATATCAATTGGTGGTATATCAGCAATACATTGAACGTAATTAGGAGTTGGATTACTGGCCGTTGGAGGAATCTCGTCTGTAATTAAGATAGTTTGAACAAATTCTTTGATTGTAACACCACATGCATCTGTAAAACTCCAAGTATTTGTATATGTTCCTGCACTAGGACAATCTGGATTCTGAATAAATGCACCATAAGTTTTATTTAATGTAAACACACACTTATCTGTTTCTGGTATTAAATTTTGTGCTGCATTAAAAGCTTCAGTGTCAGCACAATCCATAGTTCTGTCTAATGCTCCTATTGCAGAAGCCCAATTTACAATGGGTTGATTTATATTTATAACATATGGTATTGGATTACAAAAGGTAACATCTGAAGAACTTGTGGTACTTTGCTCATTCGGATTTTCAACACCATTGTAGGTTGCAACGAACTGAATCCCAAAAGATAAGTCGCAAATATCTTCTAAAAAATAACATTCATCGTTAATTTTTAAATCAAAATCAATATTTAAACTTGGGCTGCCTACGTTAGCCAATCCATTTTCTATGTAAAAAACTAATTCGTTTGTAATAATATCATAAGAATAAGTGATACCATTTTGTGTAGTAATTAATCCGTTAAATGTAACTTGCGGAGGCAAAGTGCTTGATAATGATATATTTACAGCATCATCGTTTCCAGAATTTAAAACATCAAAATTGAAGCCTATTATATCTCCTGGGTTTGATGGATTACTTCCAGAGCTAACGGTTAATGGTAACGGACTTAAATCTGGTTCCCAAACATCGATCGATAGACCAACTAAAAATAATCCGTAAGTTTCTTGATTAGAAGTTAGCCTTAATGTTGCAGAAGTTTGGTTATTTGTAATAATACTATTATTGTTATTATCCAATTGAAATACTGCAGCATCAAAACCTAAAGTATTAGTAGAAGAAGGGTTTCTGTCTGTATATTCTGTATTGCCTACCGTAATTCTACTATTAAAAAAATTGTTAGAATTTCGATGTGGAGCTGTAATATCTACAAAATTATTTGAAACATCTTTTATTTGTAATTTGTCACCAATTAAATCTCTGTCACCTTCTAGAGATCCAATAACTATTCTTGCATTGACAGCTCCTATAGGAATAGTTTGAAACCCACTAAAATTAATGTCAAAATCATTAACAGTGCGTGTTACATGTGCATAACCATCAAATAATGAAATATTTTTTACAGGTAATGTTGGACTTTCATAAACAAAAACAATTTGCCAACCACCTGAAGTTCCTGTATTAGCATTATTTATATGATCGAATAGACTTCCTGTTTTTGTTTCCACATTTGCAATTTGGTATTTGCCATAAGGTGTAACTAATCCTAATACGTCATTTGTTATGTCTTTTACACATACGTATGGATCTATGCTAAAATGAGTGTCTCTACCTCTATAAATAATATCGTCTGCAGTAATTGTAGTATATGTATTTTGACCTGGCAACATTAGTTTTAAATCATTGTAGTTCCAATCTGGTTGGTTATCATCTCCATTGTCTTGCTCTTTATCTGCTGCAGCCCAATACAGAAATACCTTTTTTAAGAACAGACACTCTAAGTTTGGTTCAGGGTTTATAAAATTAGCACTACTGGAATTAAAAGTACTGTTATCATTGTCTATATCAACATAGACATTATCTGTAAAGTCATGGTTACCATCCTCGCCATTGTAATTATTTGTGGCAG
>CAYRVY010000135.1:0-5966 GCA_964427695.1 uncultured Flavobacteriaceae bacterium | reverse complement strand
GAGCGCTTGACTGGCAGTCAAGAGGTCGTGGGTTCGATTCCCATCTTCTCCACTAATTTAAAACTGGTGGTTTTCTATGTTGTGTTCCTTGTTCATACGCATAGACCAGTTTAATTAACGTAGCTTCATCAAACATTCGTCCTAAAAACTGAATGCCTGCTGGTAAATTCCCTGCTGTAAAACCCATAGGTACAGTAAAGGCAGGTTGCCCAGTATGTGGCGCAATTATTTGGCTGTTATCGCCTAAATATTCTTCATTAAAGAAATCAATTCTTGCGGGTTTATTATTCCAAGTAGGATAAATCATGGCGTCTAATTTCAGCTCGTCCATACGTTTTTCTATGGCTTCTCTAAACTTAATGCGCAGAACATCTGTATAGGCATCTAAACATTCAATGTCTTTGTTTTCAAATCTCCCTTCATGCGTTGTAAAATACTGTAATCGTCCTGTAGCATATTCTGATTTTGAACCAATGGCGATAATATCTTCCAAGGTTTTTATACTATCATTTTTAACGTAAGTTGCAAGATAGAATTCTAAATCTTTTCTAAATTCAGCACACCATTGATTTTGTTTTAAGATTGAAAAATTAGAAATTACAATCGAGTCAATAATTTGAGCACCAAGGGTCTTTATATCGTTAATTGCGTTATTAAATAACACAATGATTTTTGGATCAGCATTCTCATCAATTAATTCTCTTAATACACCAATTCTAGCTCCTTTTAGTCCATCTTTTTGAAGAAATTGTGTATAGTTTTCAGGAATTTTTCCTTTGGAATGTTTTGTAATTTCATCTTTTTCATCATAACCAACCATGACTTCCATAACTTTTGTAGCATCTTCTACAGTACGACACATTGACCCAACCACATCATTTCTTAAAATAAGCGGAATAATGCCTTCCCTACTTATAAGTCCAAGCGTAGTTCTAAAACCCACTAAGGCTGTACGAGACGAAGGGCCTCGAATGGAGTTTCCGGTATCTGTGCCCAAACCAATAGTTCCAAAATTTGAAGCTATTGAAGCAGCAGTGCCACCACTAGATCCTGCTGGCACATACGCTAAATTATAAGGGTTTCGTGTAGTGCCTTTAGTTGAACTTTCGGTATGTTTTGCGCTAAAAGCCCATTCGGCCATATTAGATTTGGCAATGATTATAGCTCCTGCATCAATTAATTTACTGATGATAAACGCATTTTCTTCTGGAATAAAATCTTCGAGAGCCAAAGCTCCTCCTGTTGTTGGCAAACCTTTGGTGTTTATATTATCTTTTACAATTAACGGAATACCATGTAAAGGTTTTAAAACTCCTGTATTTTTATAGTCTTCATCTAATTTTTTGGCAATAGTAAGTGCTTCAGGATTTATAATTGAAATGGAGTTTATACTATCATCAAATTTTTCAATTTGTTTTATGTATGCCGAGACCAACGCTTCACTAGTATAGCGACCATCTTTATATGCCGAATGAATATCGGAAATGGTTAATTCCGACAGATTCATATCTATAACTTTTTTTGGATTATTGCAACTAAAGAGTCCTAAGGCAAAGATTAGGTAAAATGATTTAATAGTAGGATGATTCATAAGAATTAATTTTTTAAAAATGCTATAATTAAATCTACAGCATTCAGTAAATCGTCTGATAGATTATCCTTTCCCCAAGGGTGTGAAGTCCCGAAAACATGATTAGCACCTTCAATAATTTCTAATTTACTATTAGGATTCCATTCATGAAGTGTTTTTGCTTCTTCAGGGAAAACTGATGTATCCTCGCTTCCATGAATAATTAGATGAGGGATTTTAATGCTTTTTACAGCTCGTTTAATTGTAAGTCTATTTTCATTTTTAATAAAATCTTGATAAAACTGAAAGTAATGCGGCATTTGTTGTTTTGTTCTTCCGTTTTCTACAAACTTTATTCCAGTTTCTTTCCAGTTTTTAAATGCTTCCGAATTTTCATTAAAACGCGCTTTAAAATCGCTAACTCCTGCTAAACTTATAATGTTTTTAATTCTTGAATCTTCTTCGGCTTTAATAGCAACTATGCCACCACCTCTACTGTGTCCGAGTAAAGTAATATTATTAGTATTTCCTTCGGTTTTAAAAGTAGGGTTTTTACAAACCCAATCAATTATAGTTTCTAAATCGTCTAATTCTTTGGTGTAATTATTGTTCCCAAAGGCTTCCAAATCTGGAAAATCTATGGGTTGTCTGGCAGTGCCACCATTATGTGAAAAGTTGAATTTTATAAAACAGAAACCAGCATTAGCTACTATTTCTGCCATAATATTCCACGCTCCCCAATCTTTAAACCCCTTATAACCATGACAAAATATAAGTATTGGTTTAGGAATTTTATTTGAGATGTAAAAGGTATCAACAAGAATAGGTTTATCGTTCTTTCCTTGAATGATTATGTTTTTTGTAATTGTCATTTTAAACTTCTTTTTCTGTAAACGGAATTTCCTGATTACAGATTTCTAAAATTAAGGATTTAAGTTCATTATAAAAATTATCAAGGACATCTTGAGTAATTAAAGAATCCTTTTTGGCTCCAATGCCTGTTTTATCTTTTTTAGAAAATTTTAAAAATCCAGCTTTTAAATTTTTAAACGAAATGATTCCTGCTTCAACAGGACTACTAAAAGGCTTTTCTTTATTCATTATATAAGCATAAGTGAGCACCTGAAAAGACTTGCTGTACTTTGTGTAGTCTGTAGTAATGTCTTCCCAATTAACAATTTCTACTTTGTTTAATTCCACCTTTCCTGTTTTGTAGTCGATAATTCTCATAACTCCATTGTATTCGTCAACACGATCAACAGTTCCTTTAATGATTATAGGAAAATCAAGCTCAGTGATGTTAAGAGAAACTTCATTTTTTGCTTCAATTGCAATTATTTTTATTGTATTTCCTTGTTGCAAAGTTTCGATTTCTAAGTTAATAAAGTTTGAAATGTAACGTTTGGTAATTTCTAAAATAATGAGATTTTTTCCTTTAGCAATATTACCATCTTTGTAAATGTTACTAAAATGAAAAAATATTTTTTCAGAAGCACTATGTTTTATATTTTTCAAAGCTTCAATCGATAAAAATGTACCTATTAAAGGTTTATATAAATCTTCTAAGGTATTATGAATAACAGTTCCCAGAGTATTAGAAGCTACAATTTCTTCAGCAGAATCATGTTCTTTTACTTCTAAAATCTTTTGATTATAAAAATCAATAGGATTTCTCATATAATTGGTTAATGAAGATGGAGAGAATCCTTTTAAAGCAACATTCTTTATTTTAGACATCATGATTTCTGTTTTAGGCACAGAAAGTAATTGTGTTTTAATTATTGGAGTTTTAGGAGCGATAACAATTTGTTTTAGGCTATGAATATTTTCAATTTCCAGCTGTGTTATAAATCGGCTTTTTTCACCTCCATTTAGCACATCAGGTTCTGTGTTATATAAAATATAGATATTTTTAGCGCGCTGTAACAATCTATAAAAATGGTAAGTATAAACCGCATCCTTTTCTCTGTATGTCGGCAGTTTATTTTCAATTTTTACGCCATACGGAATAAAGGAATTGTTACTTTTTCCTGAAGGTAAAATCCCTTCGTTTACTGAAGAAATAATTACAGTTTCAAAATCTATTACGCGAGATTCCAGCATTCCCATAATCTGGAGGCCCTGTAAAGGCTCTCCTTGAAAGTCCAAAGTTTCATTATTCAAAATTTCTACGTATAAATTATGCAAAATTTTAATTGAATTGATGTAATTGTGTTTAAAATCGAGCTCATTAAGCTGGTTAAAAACTTCGTGAAACTTGTACAAATATTCTAAACCTAAAAGGTTTTCGTTTTTATTCAGACTTAAATTCTTCTTTAAAATTAAAATAAGTTCAGCGCAATTTCTCAATGCAATTTTAGGATTCCCTTCCCAAGTTTCAAACATTAGAGTTATAATGCCTTCTTTTTCTTTAGCAAGACTCATAAGTTTGTCTTTGGACAAAAAGATGAGGTTGTTAGTTTGAATGTTTTCGATAATATCTTCGGCTAAATTTGTTTTTTTTGTATTGAATAGTGGTCTAATAAACTGGTGAGACAAAAGCGATATAACATCTTTATAATAAAATGAAGTTTTACTGCTCCTGTGAAGCATAAATAATTTATCGAATAATGAAGCTAACGGAATTATCCTTAAGGGCAATCCCATGGTAATATTTAAAGCTTCAATGTTTTTTGGAATTGAATTTAAAACAGGGATAAGAAGATTTTCGTCCCCTAATACAACTGCTGTTTTATTTAGGGTTTTATTTTCTTTTTTTTGTTCAAGCAATAATTCTCCTATATATTTTGCCTGACCGACATTTTTTGGGATTCCAATAATAGAAATATTTTTTTTTGTTTTATAATTTTCGACAATCCATTTAAAAGGATGATTTTTAAAATATTTCCAGTTATTTTTATATTTCTTAATAAAAAGATTAGCATCGTGATTTTTTGCCTTAATCAATGAATTATCAATGTCCCAATAAATGTCTGCTAAATCATTATGAAGCAATTCTTGAATTATTGTAGATTCGGCTGTGTTTAGCGCATTAAACCCGATAAAAATATGTTTTTTATTTTGATTAGCCTGAATATAGTTTTCGAGATTTTCTACAGCCTCTCTATAAATTAATCCTTGATAACCAAGGCTTTTATTAATTAGATGATTAGCATAACTCTTATATATGCTATTTAATTTTCCCCAAAACGAAAGATAGTTTTTTATTAATTGGGATTGATTATTTTCAAGTGACCAATGGTTTATATCTTGAATGGCGCTCAAATAATTAAAAATTTGTTCTTGAGGAATTAGATATCGATCTATTTCGTTAAAATCCTGTAAAAGTATTTGTGCCCATTTTGAAAAAGCATCAAAAGAATCAATATCTTCTTTTGAACTTATCCTTAAATAAACGTTATAAAACTCAAAAAGCAACTCTATATTGGATAGTTGCTTTAATTGTGAAAGTTCTTCAATAAATTCCTCTATGCTTAAGATATGAGGCGAAAAGAAAGTTTTAGAATAAGTTTTAGACAGTTCGTTTTTTAAAAAAATCCCTGCACGTTTACTTGGTAGAATAAAGGTAAGTTGAGAAATATTAACTTCCTTTTTTTTAAGATTTTTTAAAACGTCATATATAAAACTTGTCATTGTATAAAAATAAAAAACGCTTCGATATTTCGAAGCGTTTTTTAGAGTTTAAATAAATATTTTGAATTTAATTTTTATTCAAAGTTACTTCAACACGTCTGTTAGCAGCTCTACCAGAACTTGTATTGTTTTTAGCTATAGGAGAACCTTCACCTAACCCGACAGAACTTAATCTACTACCATCAATGCCATTACTAACTAAATAGTTCATTACAGCATTAGCTCTTTTTTCAGACAACAATTGATTTGTAGCTTCACTACCAGTACTATCAGTATGACCTTCGATAGTAAAGTTAGCCTTAGGATATTCTTTTAAAATCGCAGCAATAGCTTGTAATGTTGGGTGGGTTGCTTCTTTGAAACTTGATTTGCCAGTATTAAAATTAATAGTTCTAGCATATTCTGTTAATTGATTTTGAACTTCTTCAGTAGGAAGAACTATTTCAGGACAACCATTATTTGCAACAGTTCCAGCTTCGTTAGGACATTGGTCATCTTTATCTAAAACACCATCACCATCACTATCAGGCCAAGGACAACCATTATTTGCTGCTGGACCAGCTTCGTTAGGGCAATTATCACTACCATCAGCAATACCATCACCATCAGCATCTGGGCATCCTGCTAAAGATTTTAATCCAGCTGTATTAGGGCAGTTATCGTTGTTATCAGAAACTCCGTCTCCATCACTATCTGGACAACCGTCAAATTCAGCTAAACCAGCTTCGTTAGGACAAGTATCTTTACTATCTTCAATACCATC
>CAYRVY010000134.1:0-5982 GCA_964427695.1 uncultured Flavobacteriaceae bacterium | reverse complement strand
CATGTGTTAGGTTAAACAAAATTAAAGCAATTTTATCTTTTCGCCATTTGCCTATTTTAATTACATTTTTTTTTGAAAGTTTTGTTTTCATATCTGTTGCGCCTGCACCAGCAGCCTTAATATCTGAATCTTCTATTTCTAAATTAAAATTCTCAATCGAATTAAATCCTATACAAGAATTTGAAGCTCCAGTATCTAAAATAAAAAGTCCTTTAACACCATTTATAGTGGCTTTAATTTCAAAGTGATTGGTCTTTGTAAACTTTAATTTAATTTTTGTGTAGCCTTGCTGAAGAAGAAGTTCTTGCAATGTCATAAAGCATTTATTTTTTTTCAAATATAAGAATCATATCTTACTTTTGCTTTATGATTATTACAGACACACATACACATTTATACATCGAAGCCTTTGATGAAGACAGAAAAGAAATAATTCAGCGTGCTTTAGAGTTAAATGTGAAGCGTTTTTTTATTCCAGCCATAGATTCGACCTATACAGAAGAAATGTTTCAGTTGGAAGCAGATTTTCCAGAACATGTGTTTTTAATGATGGGTTTGCATCCAACACACGTGAAAGACAATTATAAAGATGAATTGAATCACGTGAAAGAGATGCTTCAAAAAAGAAAATTTTATGCCATTGGTGAAATTGGTATCGATTTATATTGGGATAAAACGACACTAAAAATTCAGCAAGAAGCTTTTCGAACCCAAATAAAACTGGCAAAGAAATATAAATTGCCAATTGTGATACATTGCAGAGAATCTTTTAATGAAATATTTGAAATTCTTGAAGAAGAAAAAGACGATAATTTATTCGGAATTTTTCATTGTTTTACAGGAAATTTAGAACAAGCACAACAAGCCATATCATATAATATGAAGCTTGGTATTGGAGGAGTAGTTACCTTTAAAAATGGAAAAATCGATAAATTCCTAAACCAAATAGATATTAAACATATTGTATTAGAAACCGATTCGCCATATTTATCACCAACACCATATAGAGGAAAGCGCAACGAAAGTAGTTATATTATAAAAGTGCTAGAGAAATTATCAGAAATATATAAGCTGTCTCAAGAAAAAATTGCCGAAATTACTACAGCAAATTCAAAAGACATTTTTAAAGTTTAATGATGTATAAACCAAACATACTTTTAATATATACTGGAGGAACCATTGGAATGATGAAAGATCATGAAACAGGAATTTTACGTTCTTTCGATTTCGATAATCTATTAATTAAGATTCCAGAGCTTAAACTTTTAGATTGCTCTATAGAAACCATTTCATTTAAAGAACCTATAGATTCATCAAACATGAATCCAGAATATTGGGTTGAAATAGCAGAAATCATTGAAAATAATTACAACACATATGATGGTTTTGTTGTTTTACATGGAAGTGACACAATGAGTTATTCGGCTTCAGCTTTAAGTTTTATGTTAGAAAATTTATCTAAACCAGTAATTTTTACAGGTTCGCAATTACCTATTGGTGATTTAAGAACTGATGCAAAAGAAAATTTAATTACATCAATACAAGTAGCATCACTACAAGAAAATAACAAACCAGTAATTAAAGAAGTAGGACTATATTTTGAATATAAATTATATAGAGGCAATCGTACAACAAAAATTAATGCCGAACATTTTGAAGCATTTGCATCTTTAAATTACCCAGATCTGGCAGAGTCGGGAGTTCATTTAAAAATAAACTATCCTTATTTGCTTAAACCTGACACTACAAAAGCTTTATTAGTACATAAAGAGCTTAATACAAACATTGTATTGATAAAATTATTTCCTGGAATTTCACAATCCCTTTTACAATCTATATTCAATTCGCCAAATCTTAAAGGAGTTATTTTAGAAACTTATGGAGCAGGAAATTGCACTACCGAAGTTTGGTTTATAACATTATTAAGAGAAACAATAAAAAAAGGAATACATATTATTAATGTAACACAGTGTTCTGGAGGAAGTGTTACCATGGGAGAATATGAAACAAGTATTCAGTTAAAAAAAATTGGTGTTATTACAGGTAAAGATATGACTACAGAAGCTGCAGTTACAAAACTCATGTACCTATTAAGTAAGAATCTTTCTACTAAAATTTTTAAAACAGTATTCGAAACGGCTTTATGTGGAGAAATGGCGCAAAATTAACGAGCAAAATTTTATGGTTTAAACTTTTTTTTGTTATTTGGGCGACTGTAACAAAAAATAGATTTTAGAGAGGTGGCCGAGCGGTCGAAGGCGCACGCTTGGAAAGCGTGTATGCGTTAAAAGCGTATCGAGGGTTCGAATCCCTTCCTCTCTGCATGAGGGAAATCGACCAACGTAGTTATTACCTTACTCTCAGCAGCATTATTTATTTTTTAATTGCAATTTTTTTATATCTTTAACGCTTTAACTAATAAAATTAAGATCAAAATCAATGAAAAGATTATTTTCTATTCTAGCTATCGTAGGTATTATGGCATTCGGAACTATAAATGCAAATACAAATGCGAACACAAACACAACTGTTAATACTGTTGTAAGTATAACTCAAGATGATGATATGCCTCCTGCTGAAGAAGCTACATTTCATCAAGTATTAAAAAAGAGGTTTATTGAAGGAGGTGCGGGATTTATGGGAATTGTATTATTATGTTTAATTCTAGGTTTAGCAATTGCTATTGAAAGAATTATATTTTTAAACCTTTCTACGACAAACACTAAAAAATTAACTCAAAACGTTGAAGATGCACTTTCTTCTGGTGGTGTTGAAGCTGCAAAAGAAGTTTGCAGAGACACAAGAGGGCCAGTTGCATCTATATTTTATCAAGGTTTAGATAGAGTTGATGAAGGTTTAGAACAGGTTGAAAAAGCTGTTGTAAGTTATGGTGGTGTACAAATGGGACAATTAGAAAAAAACGTTTCATGGATATCATTATTTATTTCATTAGCACCTATGCTTGGTTTTATGGGAACAGTAATTGGTATGATTTCTGCATTCGATAAGATTGAAGCTGCTGGAGACATGAACCCTTCATTAGTAGCTGGAGGTATTAAAATAGCACTTTTAACAACAGTATTTGGGTTAGTAGTTGCAATTATCCTTCAAATATTTTATAATTATATTATTGCAAAAATTGATAGTATAGTTAACGATATGGAAGATGCATCAATTACACTAATGGACTTATTAATTAGAAACAAGAAGTAATAACCCTTTAAAATTATTGATATTATGAATTTACATAAAATTTTAAAGATACTTGCTGCTGTATTAAGTTTAGTTGGTGCTGTGCTTTTAGTACTAATAATAACTGAAGGTGATACAGCTATTACTTCAGCATATGAAGCAGGTGGAGATACAAGTATAGTTGACAATATGGCTTATGTGGCATATATAACTTTTATAATAGTTTTGGTATTTGTTATAGGTTTTGTAATCAAAAATTTATTTACAGATACAGGATCTTTAAAAAGCACTTTAATTGGAGTAGGATCGTTTGTTGCTGTTTTGGCAATATCTTATGTTTTATCAGGAGGAGACACTACTGTATATGAGCATAGCGAAGGTATAGCAACAGCCAAAGAATCCCACTTTGTTGGAGCAGGATTAGTAGCATTTTATATATTAGGAGCATTAGCTATATGTTCAATATTATTTACAGGAGTAAAAAAACTAATTAAATAATTATGGCAAAACGAGCAGCACCCGAAGTTAATGCAGGCTCTATGGCAGACATTGCATTTTTACTGTTAATCTTTTTTTTAGTAACTACCACTATGGAAAAAGATTGGGGAATAAACAGAAAATTGCCTCCAATTGAAGACAATCAGGAAGATGTAATTATCAAGCAAAAAAATATATTTACAGTTTTATTAAATGGCAAAGATCAATTACAGGTAGAAGAAGAGCTTATGAATGTTAAGGATTTAAGAGCAGCAGCAGTTGAGTTTTTGGATAATGGAGGAGGGGAAAATGCAGATGGTGAAAAATGTAATTATTGTAAAGGGAGAAAAGATCCAAAATCTTCAGATCATCCAGACAAAGCTATTATATCTTTAAAGAACGAACGACAAACATCTTATGGTTTCTATATTTCGGTTCAAAACGAATTGGTATCAGCATATAATGTGTTAAGAAACAGACGAGCTCTCGAAATTGGTCCTGGCAAAGGATTTAGAGACATGAATTTTTTAGCGATGCAAAAGAATCTTAAAGATGTAAATTGGATAGGAAATAAAGTAAAACTAAAAGAGCTGATATCCCAAATAAAATTGGAGTATCCTATGAAGCTTTCAGAAGTTCAATAATTTAGAATTTAATTCAGTGTTATAACAATATGTCTAAATTTAAAAAGAAAACGGATGGCGGTTTGCCAGCAATTAATACAGCATCATTACCAGATATTGTGTTTATGTTATTATTTTTCTTTATGGTGGCTACCGTAATGAGAGATAGTACTCTTATGATTGAAAACCATTTACCTAAAGCTTCAGAAGTTGAGAAACTTGAAAAGAAGAATTTGGTAATGTATATTTATGTAGGGAAACCCAGTAGAAATTATAAAAAGAATTTTGGTACAGAAGCGAGAATACAGCTTAATGATAAATTTGCTGATGTAACAGAGATTGCTGCGTTTATTGAAGCAGAAAGAGCAAGCAAACGTGAAGAGGAAAGGCCATTTTTAATAGCATCCTTAAAAGTAGATGAAAAAGCAAATATGGGAATTATTGGAGATATTAAGCAGGAGCTTAGAAAAGTAAATGCTTTAAAAATTAATTACGCAGCAATAAGAGGAAGCGTCTTTGATTAATTTGACACTATCCTGTAATTGTGTGTAAGTTAAAAATAATTTGGGACACTATCCTAAAATCTGTGTAAGTTAAAATAACTTGGGTTAGATTTTTTAATTAAAGTCTGACCCTTTTTTCATATATGCTAGAAGTATCTCATAAACTTGCACAGTTTATGAGATACTGCTAAATAATTTAAAAAAGCCAGTAATTTACTTTACTGGCTTTTTTTGAAAATTAAATTCTGTTGTAAATTATTTTAAAGTCTTTTTAATAGCAACTTCATGGAAGGCTTCAATAACATCAGCTTCTCTAATGTCGTTGTAATTTTTTATTTGCATACCACAGTCATATCCTTTAGCAACTTCTTTTGCATCTTCTTTAAACCGCTTAAGGGATGCTAACTCTCCTGTATATATTACAACCCCTTCTCTAATTAAGCGAATACTGGAATTTCTAAATATTTTTCCGTTAGTTACCATACAGCCTGCAATAGTTCCAATTTTAGAAATTTTAAAAGTTTCTCTAATCTCGGCTGTACCTGCAATTTCTTCTTTAAATTCTGGAGACAACATGCCTTCCATAGCGTCTTTAAGATCGTTTATAGCGTCATAAATTATAGAATACATTCTAATGTCAATTTCTTCTTTGTCTGCTATTTGTCGAGCATTGCTCATTGGGCGTACATTAAACCCTATAATTACAGCATCTGAAGCTGAAGCTAACAAAACATCACTTTCAGTAATTGCTCCAACGCCTTTGTGAATGATATTAACCTGAATTTCTTCGGTAGATAATTTTTGAAAAGAATCGGTTAGTGCTTCAACCGATCCATCAACATCACCTTTAAGTATAATATTTAATTCTTTAAAATCTCCAAGTGCGATACGGCGACCTATTTCATCAAGTGTTATATGTCGTTGCGTTCTTACTGATTGCTCACGTTGTAATTGTGCTCGTTTTGTTGCAATTTGCTTTGCTTCACGTTCATCTTCAAAAACATTAAACTTATCTCCAGCTTGTGGCGCACCATCTAATCCTAAAATAGAAACAGGTGTTGATGGTCCTGCTTCTTTTATTTCATTACCTCTCTCGTCATGCATTGCTTTTACCTTGCCACTGTTTTTTCCTGCTAGAATATAGTCACCAATTTTTAAAGTTCCTGCTTGCACTAAAATCGTTGATA
>CAYRVY010000133.1:0-6006 GCA_964427695.1 uncultured Flavobacteriaceae bacterium | reverse complement strand
ACTTTAAAATGATTTGAAAGATGATTTGTCCAGACGATGAATAATGCGGGTTAATACTTGTTTTGATGAGTATAGCTTCAATATTGTTAATCTTAAGATTTACTGATATTTACAGCAATAAATATACTTATTACTTATCTTATTTATTATATATTATTGCTTTGCTTCTTTTATATTTTAGCAAAAAAAAGTTATAAGTATAATGAAAAAATACGATAGTGTACTTTACTATGTTTTATTAACTTTTACAACTTTTATTTTTGCTATAATCTCTAAAGAATTACTCAATTCCAATGATTTATTAATCAATTCATTAGCCGAACAATTCACGCAAGACCAAATAAGAGAGGCATTAAATTTCCAACAAAAATGGCAATGGCTTGGCTACGCAACACCTATTTTCTTACCGTTTACAAAATGGCTAAAATATGTGGTAAAACCACATTCGTGCTATAATACAAATGCGTTTATTTGGAGTATCAAAAAACTTGATAGCTATAATTCTTGTTGAGTTATAGTTTTTAGTTAACTTAAATTTATATTTTTATGAAAACATTAGAATTAAATCAAATGGAAAACATTGAAGGTGGAACAAACAGAGATTGTTTACTCAGAGGGATTGGTGTAACCGTTGGCTTTGCTTTATCAGCTTTTGGTGGTTGGGCTGTTGCTTTGGTTTTGATTGCAACAAGTGGAGACTGTTACACACAATAATTTATTTCTATGAAGAGTATTTTATATATAAACATTATAGTGCTATTTATTACAATTATAGTGATGAAATATGATATTTTTGGGATAGAGACTATTATTGATGTTTTTATTATAACTCTTTTTTTAATTAACATTTTTTACCTTATAAAACTTAAAAAAAAATGAAGAAAATTGATAATAATAAAATGGCGAAAGTAGAAGGCGGATTAAATTGCTTTACTGTTGGTCTCTTATGGCCTATTTCTTGGGGAATGCCAATCGGAGGAGCAGGAACAATTATTCAAAATTTAGCTGAATATTGTTGGAATAGTTAAAACAAACACATGTTTCAAGTTGCATTTTAATTAAAAACCACACTTAATTGAGCGTGGTTTTTTTAATAATATTTAAGCTTATAAAAGTTAAAATATAGTATTAATCTTCATTATTATCAATTTTCAATAAATTTTATAAATGAGAGGTAATTTTTTATTTCTGATACTATCTGTATTTACTTTAATATTAGGCTATATTAATAAAGAGGTTTTAAACATTGATGATTTGTTAATAAACTCATTAGCAGATCGGCTAACTTATAATCAAATAGAAGAAGTATTAAATTCCCAACAAAAATGGCAATGGCTAGGTTATGCAATAATACCGTTATTATTGCTGTTAAAAATAAGCATCATAGCAGCCATTATAGACATTGGCTGCTTCTTTTTTAATAAAGAAATAAAATACAAAAAACTTTTTAATATAGTTGTAAAAGCCGAGTTTGTGTTTTTATTAGTAATTGTATTTAAAACCCTTTGGTTTTATGTATTTCAGCAAGATTACACCTTGGAGGACTTACAATATTTTTATCCGCTCTCTGCTATAAACATTACAGGTTACCAAGGTTTGCAAACATGGTTTGTATATCCTTTACAAGTACTTAACTTATTTGAGTTGGCATATTGGGTAATATTAGCATATTTATTAGGTAAAGAGCTAAAAGTATCTACAGATAAAGGCTTAAGTATTGTGGCTAGTAGTTATGGTGTTGGTTTGGTAATTTGGGTGGTAGCAATTATGTTTTTAACTTTAAATATGAGTTAAAAAAGATAATAGACCGCTCCTATGTTTGTAAAAGTATAATAAATTTGTGTATTCGTGGCAAGTTAAAAAAGACTTAATATCGCTTTGTTGTTAAATATTAGAACATAGATTTTTAATATGAAAAAATCACTCAAAATAATTATCCTATTACTTGTTATTTCACTTTTAGCGTATCTAACTTATAATGTAATAACCAAAATGCAATATAAAAATCAAGTTGCTAAAACCTTGCAAACAATACCAAAGTTTAGCTTTAAAACTTTAGAGAATGAAGAATTTACAAACACCAATTTAAAATCCAATACAGCAACTGTCTTTATTTACTTTAATAGCGAATGTGATTTTTGTCAACACGAAGCGCAAAGCATTAGCGAGCATTTAGAACAATTTAAAGAAATACAGCTTCTGTTTGTTTCTACTGAAGATATTGAAACCATTAAAGCATTTGCAAAAACATATAATTTATTAACCCAACAAAACATAACTTTTTTACATGATAGCACTTATACTTTTTCTAATCGATTTGATGCGAACTCTATTCCTTACATTTTAATTTATAACAAGAGCCAAGAGTTGGTTAAAAAACATAAAGGACGATTAAATCCAGACGCTATTTTAAAATTATTACAGTAGTTTGGGTTAACTGTTGCCTAAATAATAGGATCTCACAGGTTTTAGATACCAAACTAAATTTGGCACAAACTCTGTGAGGTCTTTTAAAAAACCATACTTCTTACAGTTTACAAAAGGACAAAAATATGTGGTAAAACCACATTCGTGCTATAATACAATTGCGTTTATTTGGAGTGTCAAAAACTTGATAGCTATAATTTAAAGAGGATTATGGTTTTTAACTTAAAATTTATATTTTTATGAAAACATTAGAATTAAAACAAATGGAGAATCTTCGCGGAGGTACCGATTCCTGCGGTCCAGGTCCACAAATTACTGCTGCAATTGGCTTATATTCAGCAATCTTTTTCGCAGCTTGCCCAATAGGGTGGGGACTTGCTGGAATTGCACTTTTAGGTGCTTATTATACCGTTCAATCTTGCCTAGAACAATAATTATAGACAAGTATGAAAATAAGATATCTTTTTATAGCTACAAGCATTTTAAGTTTTATTATGACAATAATGTTTTTAATTGATAAAGAGTATAAATTAAGTATAGCTATGATATTGATGCTTATTTCTCAATTAGGAATGCTTTATGTTAATAAAGATAGATAGTATTTCCATATAAAAACAATGAAAAAAAGTAATCTTTTTATATTGTTTTATTTTACAAAGCTAATTCTTATCCACATAATACCCAAAGTTCAAATAAGACAAAAACAGCTTGAAAAAGAATAATATAATTTACTTTTATTTTTAGTAGCTCCTACTTTTCTTTTAGGTCTTTTATCAAAAGAAATGTTAAGCATTAATGAATTGACAATTAATTTGTTGGCAGATTAATTTACTCAAGCTCAAGTTCAAAGTGCTTTAAATTTTCAGCAAAACTGGCAATGGCTTGGTTATGTAATAATATCATTGTTGTTAAAGCCGAGTTTGTGTTTTTATTGGTTATAGCATTTAAAACAACTTGTTTTATGTGTTCAACAGAAGACATTGAAACCATTAAAGCATTTGCCGAAACATATAATTTATTAACTCAACAAAACATAACTTTTTTACATGATAGCACTTATACTTTTTCTAATCGATTTGATGCGAACTCTATTCCTTACATTTTAATTTATAACAAGAGCCAAGAGTTGGTTAAAAAACATAAAGGACAATTAAATCCAGACGCTATTTTAAAGCTAATAAATGCATCTAAATATTAGAACGCTGATGACACAGATTAAGCAGATTTTCGCTGATCTATTAATAAATATCTGTGATAAATCATAAAAATCAGCAAACTTGTACTGAGCGTAGTCGAAGTATCAGCGTTCCATTTTATTAACTCTTAAACATGAAACTCCAAACAAAGACTAACCTTTCTCAAAAACAATTAGAAAAAACGTTTGTACTTCAACACGACCAGAGCGATTGTGGAGTAGCCTGTTTACTTTCAATATTACAATATTATCAAGGTACAAACTCTTTAGAGAAGCTAAGAGAGTTAAGTGGAACTACCAAGCAAGGCACAACACTTCTCGGTTTGTACCAAGCAGCAAACCAATTAGGCTTTACAGCACAAGGCAACGAAGCAGACTTGCAAGCAGTAATTGACCACGCAGCCCCTTTAATACTTCATGTTGTTATTGAAGAACGTTTGCAACATTATTTAGTATGTTATGATTATAAGGATAATAAATTTATTATTGGTGATCCTGCAAAAGGCATTGTGTATTACACTAAAGAAGATTTAGAAACCATTTGGAAATCTAAAACTTGCTTAACCTTAACGCCAAACGATAGTTTTATAAAAACCGAAACTTTAGAATCTAACAAAAAGCAATGGTTTTTAAACCTGCTAAAAGATGACCATAAGCTATTGTCCTTTAGTGTAATGTTAGGTCTTGGTATTGCGCTTTTAGGAATGGCAATGGCTGTTTTTTCTCAAAAATTAATAGACGATATTTTACCATCAAAAGATTTTACCAAACTTATTACTGGCATTGTATTGGTTGCGTTTTTATTGTTAGTTCGTGTATTATTTACAGCTTTAAGAGATTATTTTTTAATTCGCCAAACTAAAGATTTTAATAATAGAATTATTGATAGTTTTTATACATCGTTACTTTATTTACCTAAGCCATTTTTTGATACACGAAAAATCGGTGAATTGGTTGCAAGATTAAACGATACACAACGTGTGCAGCGTGTTATAAGTATGGTTGCAAGCAGTGTTGTTATTAACGCTTTAGTTACTATTGTTTCATTAGGTTTTCTATTTTATTACTCTTGGCAAACTGGTCTAATAGCATTGGTAAGTTTACCTTTTTACTTTATTTTAATTTATAGTTTTAACAAGCGTATTATTACTGCGCAAAAAGAGGTAATGCAAGGTTATGCTTTTAGCGAAAGTAATTATATAACATCTATGCAAGGTATTGCGACCATTAAAAACAATAACAGACAAGACATATTTAAAAAAATAAACCAACTTATTTATGGCAACTATCAAGACAAAACATTCAACCTTGGTAAAATAAATGTAAGATTGTCTGTGTTTTTAGCTGTATTTAGTATATTGTTTTTAATTGGGATTTTGGCTTATACATCTATTCAGGTTTTTTATGAAACTATGCAATTAGGAGAATTAATGGCAATTCTTGGTATTGCAGGAAGTTTGCTGCCATCTGTTGCAAGTCTGGCTTTAATAACCATACCAATTAATGAAGCCAAAGTGGCTTTTGATAGAATGTATGAATTTGCGTCTATAGAAAAAGAACAAACAGGAAGGCAAAATATCGTAAATTTTGAATCTTTAAAAATTGAAAGTCTATCATTCCGTTTTGCAGGGCGACGTCAATTGTTAAAAAATATTAATGTAGAAATTAATACAAACGAGTGCATTGCTATTGTTGGAGAAAGTGGTTGTGGTAAAAGTACTTTTGGTCAAATTATTCAAAAATTTTACCCTTTTGAAAATGGAACGATAATTGTCAATAATAAACATCGTCTAAAAGAAATAAATACTAAAGATTGGCGAAATATTATTGGGGTGATTCCTCAAGACATTACCATTTTTAACGGAAACCTAATAGACAATATTTTATTGGGCAAAGAAGATACTCCTGAAAGCATAATCCAGTTTTGTAAAGATTATGGCTTTGAAAAATTTATAACCGAATTACCACAAGGATACTCAACTCTTCTAGGTGAGGAAGGAATTAATTTGTCTGGAGGACAAAAACAACTATTAGCACTAATGCGAGTGCTTTACAAAAAGCCACAGTTGCTTTTATTAGACGAGTTTACTTCTGCAATGGATAGAAAAACGGAGCAATTTGTAATAAACTTGCTTAATAAACTAAAACAAGAGTTGAGTATTATTTTTATCTCACATCGTTTACATTCTTTAAAACACATTGCAGATAGAATTTATATTATAGAAAACGGTGAAACAAGCATTTTTGGCACACATAAC
The DNA here is from genome assembly GCA_964427695.1 of uncultured Flavobacteriaceae bacterium. Lineage (GTDB taxonomy): Bacteria > Bacteroidota > Bacteroidia > Flavobacteriales > Flavobacteriaceae > PRS1. Next base: position 126 of record CAYRVY010000133.1, on the reverse strand, counting down.
CAATTACTGCAATCTTCTAATTTTTATAGTAGTTATTGGTTAGAACTAACTACATAACATTCTTCCTAAAACAGAAAAGTAATAACTCAAATACCAAAACAGAACCATTTAGTATTTAAAAAATTG
>CAYRVY010000132.1:0-6032 GCA_964427695.1 uncultured Flavobacteriaceae bacterium | reverse complement strand
AATGGACTCCAACTGCTGCATCAAATGCTAAACAAGCACCAAGAGCTGGTGATGCATCCAAAACACAAGCACTTATGATGACTACTGCAGATATGGCATTAAAATTAGACCCAATTTATGAGCCAATTTCTCGTCATTTTCATAAAAACCCAGATGAGTTTGCTGATGCTTTTGCTCGTGCATGGTTCAAGATGACACATCGAGATATGGGACCGCGTTCTCGTTATTTGGGTAATGAAGTGCCTTCTGAAGTGTTGATTTGGCAAGACCCAGTTCCTGCTGTATCTAATGAGTTAGTAAATAATGAAGATGTTACTAATTTAAAGAATAAAATTTTAAATTCAGGATTATCTATTTCTGAACTTGTTTCAACAGCTTGGGCTTCAGCATCAACGTATCGTGGTTCAGATATGAGAGGTGGCGCAAATGGTGCACATGTTCGTTTGGCACCACAAAAAGACTGGGAAGTTAATAGTCCTTCACAGCTTTCTAAAGTATTACAAACACTTGAAGGTATTCAGGAAGATTTCAATAGTTCTGCTTCTGGGAATAAATCAATTTCGGTTGCAGATATGATTGTTTTAGGTGGTTGTGCTGCTATTGAAAAAGCCGCCAAAAATGATGGAAACGATATTACTGTTCCATTTGTTGCTGGTCGTACAGATGCAAATCAAGAGCAAACAGATGTTGAATCGTTTGCTGCTTTAGAGCCAATTGCTGATGGTTTTCGTAATTATATAAAGAACATACCTACTACTTCAGCTGAAGAAATGCTTGTAGATAAAGCGCAATTATTAACGCTTTCTGCACCAGAAATGACTGTGTTGGTTGGAGGAATGCGAGTGCTTAATGCTAATTTTGATGGTTCATCAAATGGTGTTTTTACGAAACATTCAGAAAAATTGACTAATGATTACTTTACCAATTTACTTGATTTAAGTACGACTTGGAAAGCAAAATCAGATACTGAAAACGTTTTTGAAGGTCGTGACCGTAAAACGGGAAATCTTAAATGGACTGGAACTCGAGTAGATCTTATTTTTGGTTCTAATTCAGAATTAAGAGCTCTAGCTGAGGTTTATGGAAGTGAAGATTCTAAAGAAAAATTCATAACCGATTTTATTGCAGCTTGGACTAAAGTAATGAATTTAGATCGTTTTGATTTAGCATAAATTAAATTAATAGCAACATGTTTAATTTTTAAAGCCTACTGAATTCAGTAGGCTTTATTTTTTATAAGTGTCTTTTTTATAAAACTACTGGCTCTACAGTTTTTGTAGTTAACTGTCTGATTTTAATATTCAATGCTGCAAAGAAAAGTGTTGTAAAAGGGCTTAACCAATTAAAAATGGCATACACAAAATATTCACCAACACCTACACCAAGAACTCCAGATTGGTATGCGCCACAAGTATTCCAAGGAATTAAAACTGAAGTTACTGTACCAGAATCTTCAAGAGTTCTACTTAAATTTTCAGGAGCAAGGCCTTTATCATCAAAGGCTTTTTTAAACATTTTTCCTGGAATTACAATTGCCAAATATTGATCGGAAGCAATAACATTTAGACCTAAACAACTTATTACTGTGGTGGCAAACAAGCCAAATATAGTTGTAGCTATTGAAAGTAGCGCTCTTGTAATTCTGGTCAAAGCACCAATAGCATCCATAACACCACCAAAAACCATAGCGCAAATAATAAGGTAAATAGTCCAAAGCATTCCGTTCATTCCTCCAGCAGAAAAGAGGTCGTTGAGTTTTTCGTTTTCAGTAGTTATTTGTGTGTCAGTAAAAACAGAATTTACAACAGCTCCTAATTTAGAATTAGATAAGCTGCTTAATATTTCGGGCTGAAATATAAAAGCAAAAACTGTAGCTAAAGCTACTCCAGTTCCTAAGGCAATAAGTGGTTTTGTTTTAAAAAGAATTAATACAATTACAGCTAAAGGCACTAAAAACAACCAAGGAGAAATATTAAAGGTAGCATCAATAGCTTCTATTAGGTTACTTACATCAGCACTTCCTGAAGTTTCAATGTTTGCACTAATTATTCCGAAGATAATCAAAGCGATAATAATTGTTGGCACAGTTGTAAATGCCATATATCTAATATGAGTAAACAAATCGGTTCCTGCCATTGCAGGAGCCAGATTTGTAGTATCACTTAAAGGTGACATTTTATCTCCAAAATAAGCGCCAGAAATTACTGCTCCAGCAATCATTCCAGGATTAATTCCTAAAGCTGTTCCAATTCCAATAAGTGCAATACCAACGGTTGCAGAGGTTGTCCAAGAGCTTCCTGTTGCTATCGATATTAGAGCACAAATAATAACTGAAGCAGGTAAAAATATTTCAGGACTTAGTACTTGTAATCCGTAATAAACCATCGCTGGAATAACACCGCTCACTAACCAAGTTCCAGCTAAAGCTCCAACTAAAAGTAATATCATTATTGGGATAAAAATACTTTTTAGGTTTTCTGCAATTTCGGTCAGCATTCTACCAAAAGAAACCTTATTCAATAATCCAACTACTGCAGCAACAGCACCTCCAAGCAATAAAATAATTTGATTTGTGTAACCACCAAACCATTCTTGATCTTCAACAAAAAATATGTTGTATGCCAACATTCCCATTAGGATGATAACAGGAATCATAGCTTCAAAAAAGCTTAACTCTTTGTTTTCAATTATGTTTTGGTTGTTTGCTTTAAATTCAGAAATGTTTTTGTCGTCCTGCATTATAATGTGTTTTGTCTGGTAATGTTACGATTTTTGAAAGAGGTTTGCAAACATAAAACCTTCACAGGTTTTAAAACCTGTGAGGTTTGGTTAAAAAGTTACTCTTTGAATAAAAACTTAAACCAATTCTGGTTTCAAAATATTCAATGTTTCCATACACTCACGCATCATTCTATAGGTTCGTTCTATATCGTCATCTAATCCAATTGAGAAACGAATAAGACCGCCACTTAAACCCATTTCAATTTGTTCTTCTTCAGGAATTTCAGAAGATGTAGAGCTTCCTGGAGCAGAAAATAAGGTTTTATAGAATCCTAAACTTACAGCAAGATAACCTAGATTTTTATGTTGCATCATTTCCATTAAAGCATTTGCTTTATCTAAAGATCCAACATCAATGGTTAAAATGCCTCCAAACCCATATTTTTTGTTCATCATGCTTTTAAATAATTTATGTGAAGGATGAGATTTTAATCCTGGATACACTGTTTTTATACCACTAGTTTCAAACTTTTTAGCAAGATACATGGCATTTTTGCTATGTTGTTGCATTCTAATATGTAATGTTCTTAAGTTTTTCAATATTGAAGCGGCACGTAAGCTATCCATAGTAGAGCCTAATAACATTGAAGCACCATCGTTTACATTTCGTAATGCATCAATAAATTCTTGTGTTCCGCAAATAACACCACCAACAGTATCACTAGAACCATTGATGAATTTTGTCAAGCTATGAATCACAATATCTGCACCTAATTTTGCTGGAGAAATAGATAAAGGTGAAAAAGTATTATCGATTACTAATTTAAGATTGTATTTTTTTGCCAATTGTGCTAATCCTTCAATATCAGTAACTTCTAAAAGCGGATTGCTTACAGATTCGCAGTATAAAACTTTTGTATTATCGGTTATAGCTGCTTCAACAACATCAAGTTTTGTGATGTCAACAAACGACGTATCAATACCAAGCCTTGGTGTAAAGTTTTTCAAGAACGCATAAGTTCCTCCATAAATAGTTCTGCTACTTACTATATGATCTCCTGTGCCACATAGTTGTAATATTACTGGAGTTATAGCTCCCATTCCAGATGCTGAAACGTTAGCAGTTTCTGTGCCTTCCATTGCAGCTAAAGCTTCTCCTAAATATAAGTTACTTGGTGTGGTGTGTCTGGAATAAAGGTAGCAACCATCTGCATTACCTTCAAAAGTATCGAACATGGTTTTTGCCGAAAGGAATGTATAAGTAGATGAATCGGAAATAGAAGGGTTAACACCTCCAAATTCACCAAAGTATTGTAAATCCTGAATTTTATTAGCTGGTTTAAACGTTTTCATAAAAAATTATTTTTGACAAAATTCAGAATAATTAGATTAATAATCAAGTATTGTTAGTATATTTAGAATATAAATCTGTAATATTAGCATTTTATAGTTTATTTTTAATTGTATTACTGTATTAAATAATATGAACTGAAAAATTTTCAATAATGAAACTTGATGATATTGATAAAAAATTATTAGACTTACTACAATTAGACAGTAAGCAAACAAACAAGCAGCTTTCTTTAAAGTTGAATCTTTCTGTTACTGCAGTTTATGAGCGTATAAAAAAATTGGACCGTGAAGGTGTTATAAAGAAGTATGTTGCCTTAGTTAAAAAAGAAAGTGTACAAAAAGCATTTGTTGCGTTTTGTAGTATTAAACTCATTCAGCATTCTCAAGATTACGTTATTAAGTTTGAGCGTGAAGTTGCAAAGCTTAATGAGGTAATGGAGTGTTATCATATTAGTGGTAATTACGACTACTTATTAAAAGTACTGGTTAAAGATGTGGAAGCATACAGAGAATTTATGATAAAAAAGTTAACCTCAATTGACCATATTGGTAGTACACATAGCACATTTATGATTGGCGAAGTAAAGCATACAACAGCAATTAATATTGAGTAATTAGTTTTTCACTGGGACCTAATCGATAAAAGTTTTTGGAAATAGTTTTCTCTACAAATAAATACAAAATATTTACAAATTGAATTATTAAATCATTTAATCATTGATTAATTCTTTTGTACTTTTGTACTCAAATTTTTTACAAAAAAAATATGAATTCATACGATGTAGCCATTATTGGTTCTGGTCCTGGAGGATATGTAGCCGCAATTCGTTGTGCACAATTAGGCATGAAAACAGCCATAATTGAAAAATATTCTACACTTGGTGGCACTTGTTTAAATGTTGGCTGTATTCCAAGCAAAGCACTTTTAGATTCGTCACACCATTACGAAGATGCCATCAAACATTTTAGCGACCATGGTATTGAAATTCCAGGAGAAATAAAAGTGAATATTAAGAAAATGATTGCTCGAAAAGACAAGGTAGTTGAGCTTACAACTGGAGGAATTGATTTCTTGATGAAGAAAAATAAAATTGATGTATATGAAGGCACAGGAAGTTTTAAAGATGCAACACATATTATAATTTCTGGAAAAGAAACTATTGAAATTGAAGCAAAAAATACCATTATTGCAACGGGAAGTAAGCCATCGTCTTTACCATTTATTAATATTGATAAAGAACGAATTATAACATCTACTGAAGCTTTAAAATTAAAAGAAATTCCGAAGCATTTAATTGTTATTGGAGGAGGTGTTATTGGTTTAGAATTGGGACAAGTTTATAAGCGTCTAGGAGCTGAAGTTACTGTTGTTGAGTATTTAGATCGCATTATTCCAACAATGGATGCTGCATTATCTAAAGAATTAAACAAAGTGTTTAAGAAGGCAAAATTTAAAATGAATGTATCTCACAAAGTAACATCTGTTGAGCGAAAAGGAAATGAAGTTATCGTAAAAGCCGATAATAAAAAAGGGGAGGAAGTAGAATTTAAAGGCGATTATTGTTTGGTCTCTGTAGGTCGTAGTCCATATACCGATGGTCTTAATGCTGAAGCTGCAGGAGTGAAATTAAATAACAGAGGACAAATAGAAGTTAACAATCATTTACAAACTTCTACTTCAAATATTTACGCCATTGGAGATGTTGTAAAAGGCGCAATGTTAGCGCATAAAGCATCAGAAGAAGGTGTTTTGGTAGCTGAACTTTTAGCAGGACAAAAACCACATATCGATTATAATTTAATTCCAGGAGTAGTATATACATGGCCAGAAGTTGCTGCAGTTGGTAAAACCGAAGAAGAACTTAAAGAATCAGGAGTAGAATACAAAGTCGGACAGTTTCCTATGCGAGCTCTCGGTAGAAGTAGAGCAAGTATGGATTTAGATGGTTTTGTAAAAA
>CAYRVY010000131.1:0-6062 GCA_964427695.1 uncultured Flavobacteriaceae bacterium | reverse complement strand
CTTCTTGGAGGGATATGACATATATTAATGTTGGTAAAGATGAGTTAAAAGCTACTAGTGGCTTTAACAGTAACGATATTTTTATAGTATTAATGCCAGATCCTACAATTACCACATCAATGATTCCTCTAGATACTTTTACAAGTACTGACCTATTGGGAACTACTGTAGCTGAAGATGTTACTGGTTTTGGATATGGTGCCTATACCGCAAGATTTAATGATGAACTATTTACCTACTGTATTGGGACTTCAGGAAGTTATGGTCGTACTTCAAAAAATGCAACCTTAGATTATAATCAAATTAGTATTATTAATACGCGTCATAATGCCACTAACACAGGAATAGAAATCTACTTAAACAATACACAAATTGGAACAGATACTGCAAATTCTTCTTCTTTTGCAGCTACAAATAACACAAGATATTGGTTAGGACGTAGCCAATACTGGGATGGAAGTTATGATGGTCGTATTGCCGAAGTTATTACCTACTCTGCAACAAATAGTGATGTAGATTTAACTGCTGCTCGTAACAGAATTCAATCTTATTTAGCAGTAAAATATGGCATTACACTTGGTATCAATGGGACTTCTCAAGACTATGTGGATTCTGATGGTACTGTAATCTGGGATCAATCTGTTAATACAGGCTACAATTATGACATCGCAGGAATTGGTCGTGATGATGTTGCTGAATTAAATCAAAAACAATCCAGTAGTGTTAATGATGCTACTGATGGCACAGGTCCTATTGAAGGTATTCTTACCATTGGACTTACCAATATTTATGATACCAATAGCGATAATGTAACTATCAACGCTGCAAATACATTCAATAATAAAGAATTTTTAATATGGGGAAATAATGGTGCTGATCTTAATTTGGCTGCATCTGCTATTACTGTAAACATGAGTGCTGGCATTACACCAGCTTTAACTACTAATGTTTCTTTTACAGGCATGCAACGTATCTGGAAAGTCGTAGAAAATGGTACTATAGGCACTACTAAAGTATCATTGCCACAAAACGCTATACGTAATATTAGTCCTCCAGGTGACTATTTAATGTTTATTTCTAACACTGCTGTTTTTGACCCTACTGCCGATTATAGAGTCATGACTGTAAATGGTTCAAACCTAGAAACCAATTACGATTTTGATGGCACAAAATTCATCACTTTTGGATATGCGCCTCAAGTAGAAGTTGTACGTTCTATATATTTTGATGGTGTTGTAGATTATGTAGATATGGAAAATGCCTTAGATTTAAATACTTCCAACTTTACTATTTCTACATGGATAAAAAGAGGTGCAAGTTCTGCAAATACATCTATTCTATCAAAAAGAGATAATGCCTATACTGAAGGCTACGATTTTAAAATAACAAGTACTGGACAGTTTGAAATGTCATGGAAGAATGGTGCTACTCAAACCATAACTTCTGATATTGTCATCCCTGTTGATGAATGGCATCAAGTGGCTGTTATTTATTCGGGTGGTACTGCCAACTTATATATTGATGGTGTATTAGATAAAACAGCATCTTTAACTGCTCCTGTTGCTACTGCACAGTCCTTTTTTATTGCCGCCGCAGGAAAAAATACTCCAACTGCATTTTATGAAGGCAATATAGATGAAGTACGTGTTTGGGATACTGCACTTAGCGTTAATCAATTACGATACGTCATGAATCAAGAGATTCTGGATAATTCTAGCTTTGTTAATGGAAACATAATTCCATCTACTATTACCAAAAATGATGTTGCTATTATCCCTTGGTCTAATCTTGCTGGATATTATCCTATGTCTGTGTATACATATACTAATACAAATGACGCTTCTGGAAATGGAAACCAAGGTGCGCTTAGAAACTTAGATACTGTTGATAGGCAAACGGCACCATTACCATATCAAACGCAAGCAAATGGCTCATGGACTACTGATGCTACCTGGTTAAACAATACTGTACAAACGCTACCAAACACTTTATCAATTGTGGATGGTGTAACTCCAATTAATTGGAATATCGTTGAAACCAATCACAATGTAACCATAGATACTTATGCTGTATTAGGTCGGGAACGTTCTGTATTAGGATTAATTGTTGGTAGTAATGAACTTCAGGTAAATGGAGATACAGCTACAGGAACAGGAAATGGACTAACAGTAACACATTACTTAAAACTTAATGGCACTATTGATTTAGAAGGCGAATCGCAACTTATTCAAACTTCTGGTAGCGATCTTGATGTTACAAGCTCTGGTACATTAGAAAGAGATCAACAAGGTACTGCCGATTTATATACCTATAACTATTGGGCTGCTCCTGTAGGCATTAGTAATACTACATCTAACAACAATAGTTATACGCTACCTGATGTGGTAAAAGATGGTACGAGCAACATTACATTTATTACCTCTGGTTATGACGGAACGAATACATCACCCATTGGTATTGCTGATTATTGGATTTGGAAATTTAACAATCAGCTAAGTGACGACTACTCGTCTTGGCAGCATGTACGAAGTACTGGAACCTTATTGGCTGGTGAAGGATATACCATGAAGGGTCCTGGAACAGGAACTATCTCTACTCCTCAAAACTATGTGTTTATAGGAAAACCTAATAATGGAGATATAAGCTTACCCTTAAGTGCAGGAAACGATTATTTAGTGGGTAATCCATATGCATCTGCTATTGATGCTAATGAATTTATCTTAGACAATGTTATTGACGGAGCTGGTAGAGCAGCTTCAAACATCATTAATGGTACATTATACTTTTGGGAACATTGGGGAGGTGGTTCTCACAACCTCAGTGAATATATTGGAGGCTATGGAACTTATACGCTTTTAGGCGGAGTAACTGCTATTGCAAATGATGCCCGTATTAATAATGATGGCTCATTTGGTACTAAAACACCGCAACAGTACATTCCTGTTGGTCAAGGATTCTTCGTTACTGCAGATACTGGCGGTACGGTATCCTTTAAAAACAGCCAACGTATCTTTAAAACGGAAGCCTCTGATCCTTCTGTTTTTATGAAAGCCAATCCTAATAAAAAAACGAGCGCAGCAAATACCAATACAAACGCTAACCTCATTACTGATACGAGACAAAAAATGAGATTAAGACTTGACTCTCCTAATGGATATCACAGACAGCTTTTAGTTGGTGTCGATGATAATGCTAGTGATCTTTATGATATTGGTTATGATGCTTTACTTATCGAAGATAATAATGAAGATATGTTCTGGGTTTTTGACAATAATAACTTCGTTATTCAAGCCGTTGATAATTTTAACTTTAACCAAAAACTACCTCTTGGCATTAGAGTTGAAATAGACGGTAATGTCTCTATTAAAATTGATGCCCTTGAAAATATATCCAACGAGACTAATATTTATCTGCATGATATAACTTTAGGTCTATTCCATGATCTTAAATTTTCCAACTATGAAGTTTTTCTAACTATTGGAGAACATTTAAATCGATTTGAAATTGTATTTAACAATACTGCTTTAAGTAATCCGGATATTGATTTTGAGAATTTAGATATACACTTTTCTAATGCAATAGAAAGTATTATCATTATCAATCCAACATTAAAGAACATTAAATCTGTAGAATTAGTTGATATACTCGGTCAATCTATATATGCTATAAAAAATATCCCAAGTGAGGACTATTTAGAATTTAAAACAAAGTATATTAGTAGCGGAACCTATATTCTAAAATTAGAAACCGAAACTGGAATACTTACTAAAAAAGTGTTGGTCGAGTAAAATTGTAAACGAAAATTTCCAATAAACTTAAAATGCTCCATTTAATTATGGAGCTTTTTATTTCTTCAAAGAAATTAACTCCTCAAGTGAAACTTTAAACTGCTCTCCAGAGCTCATGTTTTTTAGTGTATAGGATTTAGATTGCATTTCCTCCTCTCCTACTAATACAACAAAAGGAATATTGCGTTTGTTTGCATAATTCATTTGCTTTTTCATTTTAGCAGCATCTGGATGCAATTCAGCATTAATCCCATTATCTCTTAATACTTTAATAGCCTTTAAACTGAATAACGCTTCAGCTTTACCAAAATTAATAAATAAAACATCAACATTATTAGCTACAGTTTCAGGAAATAGACCCAAAGTTTCCAGTACCAAATAAATACGGTCTAACCCAAAACTTATTCCAACTCCACTTACATCTTTTAATCCGAACACTCTTGTAAGATCATCATAACGACCTCCACCACCAATCGAACCCATTTGTACGCTTTCTGGAGCAGAAACTTCTAAAATAGTTCCTGTATAATATTCTAATCCTCTCGCTAAAGTGACATCAAGCTCTAAAGTAGCCGATTTAAGCTCTAAATTGGAAATAGCAGTATTGATGAACTCCAGTTCTTCAACACCTTTTAAACCTTCTTTAGAAGTGCTTAAAATAGTTTTTAAACTTTGTATTTGAGATTCGAAACTTCCAGACAAATCAAACAAAGGTTGTAATTTATTAATTCCATCTTCTGGAATCCCTTTACTTAACATTTCTTCTTTTACCTTCTCCACTCCTATCTTATCCAATTTATCAAGCGCAACAGTAAAATCGATGAGTTTATCTTTGGCTCCAATAACTTCTGCAATTCCTGTAAGGATTTTACGATTATTAATTTTTATAGTAACGCCTTCTAATTTTAACGCCGTAAACACATCGTCATACAACTGTACAAATTCTACATCTTGCCATAATGAATTTGAACCAACAACATCTGCATCGCACTGATAAAACTCTCTAAAGCGTCCTTTTTGCGGTCTGTCTGCTCTCCAAACCGGTTGCATTTGGTAACGTTTAAACGGAAACTCAATCTCGTTTTGGTGTTGAGCTACATAACGTGCAAATGGTACTGTGAGATCATAACGCAATGCTTTTTCACTAATATAATTGCCGACATACTTTGTTCCTAATTGATAATAAAAGTCTCCATACACGATATTCGTTAATTCAGTTAAACTCGTATTATCATCTTTAAGAAGTTTTGCTTTTAGAGCTTCATGCTTTAATACAATTTCAGAAATTCTTAACCATATATCTTTAGTTAAACTCTCTAAGTTTATTTGGTTTTCATCAAATTTTATATCCTTAGTTGATCTTAATATGTTAGGGAATTTATCAATAAAATTTGATTCAAAAATTTTTAAATTAAATTTTTCGTCTTCACGAATTCCAATTCTTAAATTATAAATCGCTGTTTTTATAGATTTTAGCAAGTTATTATTGAAATCTCTCAAAAAATCACCAGAGCTCAATATCTTAAAAATCAAACGGTCTCCTTCTTCACCATATTTACCAAGCAATGTTTCGGACAACTCAAAACTAGGTGTTTCTATAGGTTGAAACCCAAAACGTTCAAAACTGTTTCTAATGGTATTAAAAATGTAGTTTCGCTTTGCTACTTGCTCTGGAGAAAAATCTCTTGTGCCTTTCGGGATTCTAGGTTTTTGTGCCATAATTCTCCTCCACGAAAGTGGAGGTCTCTTTTATTTATTTAACAAATCTAAAGAAATTATTAATTCCTTTCTTTGCTATAGTAATAAATTAATTAATCAACTTATCTAAATAGCTAAATAAATCGCCTTTGGTTATTGAAGCACCTTGCTGTATGAGTTTAAATTTATCTAAATTTTTATCTTTTGAGTATTCTTTTTTGGCTTGTAAAAACTCCACATCGTCATTTAATAAATTTTCACGTAACCAATTAAATCCCTCGTCAGAAGTTAAGTCTAAATCTCGTTTAAGTTTTATACCAATAACTTTCATTTCATTTTCATCTAAATGAAACAAATGCATTTCTTGTGGTGAAATATGTTCTAAATAACTTACTTTTTTTAAAACACCCTCCCAAACCAAATCGCTAAACACATCCAATTCCTCTTCGGCTATTTCTGGAGTGTCTTCTTTTAAGGTTTTCCATTCATCAGCAGTTATGGTTTGAGTTGCTAAAAAGTTGATGAATTCTTGGTGCAATTCTTCAAACTGTTCTTTTGTTAATCTTGTGTATTTCA
>CAYRVY010000130.1:0-6079 GCA_964427695.1 uncultured Flavobacteriaceae bacterium | reverse complement strand
TATTCCATCTTTAAAGTTTGCATTAATAGCTTTGATTGCTGAACCAATGGCAACTGAAGAGTTTCTCATAATCTTTCCTGCAATTTTTTCGCATAGCGGAATGAGTTCTTCTAATGTAGTTACATGATTTACTAATCCATAATTTAGAGCCTGATTAGCATCTATCATTCCTGCTGTCATTATCATTTCCATAGCACGACCTTTGCCAACCAATTGTGGTAAACGTTGAGTACCTCCATAGCCAGGAATAACACCAAGCGATACTTCCGGAAGTCCCATTTTAGCATTATCGCTGGCAACTCTAAAATGGGCTGCTATGGCTAATTCCAACCCTCCTCCAAGTGCAAATCCATTGATTGCTGCAATTACAGGCGTTGACAAATTTTCGATATAGTTAAATAGTAATTCTTGTCCTTTTGCTGCTAACTTGCTGCCTTCTTCAACATCAAAATCGGAAAACTCACTTATATCTGCACCAGCAACAAAGGCTTTTTCGCCACTTCCAGTTAAGATAATAACCTTAATATTTTTAAGATTAGCTGCTTCGTAAAATGCTTCGTGAAGTTCCTCAATGGTTTCTTTATTTAAAGCATTTAATTTTGATGGTCTATTAATAGTAATAATTGCAATTCCGTTGTGGTTTTCTGTTAGGATATTATTGTAACTCATAATTATATTTGATAAGATTTCTGTTTAGCAGGAATTGGTTTATTCTTTAGGAAAAGTTACAATAAATGTTGTTCCTTCTCCTTCTTTTGAGGTAAAGGTAATGCTTCCATTATAAGTTTCTATTATTTTTTTAAGCATTGGTAGCCCTAATCCCATTCCGCTAGATTTAGTAGTAAATTTTGGCTCAAAAACCATAGATTTATTTTCTTCAGGAATTCCATTTCCATTATCTTTCACAGTAATAAAAACATTATTTTCTTGCTTATAAACCTCAACATTAATATTAGGCTCTTTATCTTCAGGAATCGATTGAATGGCATTTTTTACTAAATTAGTAACCACCCTAATAAGTTGTGTTCTATCAAATTTAGCAATAATCTCTTTTTCATTTGATATGAAACTTATATAGTCTTCCGTAAAAATATCCAGCGCTAAATTTACAACCTCAACGATATTGAGTATTTCATTTTTTTGTGCTGGCATTTTTGCAAAACTTGAAAACGCTGATGCAATAGAGCTTAAAGTATCAATCTGTTGTATTAAAGTTTTACTATATTCTTCTACTTTTTGAAGCATATTTGGATTATCTGGATTAAATTTTCTTTGAAAATTTTGTACGCTTAAACGCATTGGAGTTAACGGGTTCTTTATTTCGTGTGCCACTTGTTTTGCCATTTCTCTCCAGGCATGTTCTCTTTCGCTTTGTGCTAATTGTACAGCACTTACCTCAAGTTCATCAATCATATTATTATAAGACTCAACCAAAACAGAAACTTCTTGGCTTGCTCCTTTAAGCTGTATTTTTTTATTGCTTTTTTCTAATCGTGTTTCTTTCATCTTATCGCTTATGGTTTTAAGCGATCGTGTAATAAATCTTGAGACAAAATAGGCGAAAGCTATGGCTACTATAAGCATTACAAAATAGGCATAACCTAAACGAATTAAAAACTCTTTAAGTTCGGCTTTATTAAACGAATCGTCTTCATAATATGGAACATTTAATATGCCTAGAGGTTTTGCTTTAGTGTCTGTAAATATTATATATAAAGAACGGTAATCAACGCCTAATTGTTCATTTTGTTCAACATGCCTCTTATCAATACTTTGTGTTAATTTATTCAAAATATCTGCTGATATACAATTAATAAGAGAATCATTTTCGAAACTTGGCTTAGAACTCTTAATAAGTGTTCCTTCTAAATCGTATAAATTAAATCCAACATTTAAATTATTAGCGATTTCGTAAATTTTGTCCTTAAAGATAAGATCTAAATTTTCTGGAACTCTTTCCCAAGTAGTTTGGATTAATGCATAATTAATACTGGATAATATTTGATTTTCTTTTCGTTCTAAACGTTGTTTATGATAATCATTAGATTGCTCGTTATACTGATAAATAGTTACTGCACCAATTAAGATAGAAGCTACAACAACCAGTAATATCATATAGAAAAAAATACGTAATCTTAAAGAAAATTTGTTTGAAGCCATTAATAAAAATTATTCTTAAATATAGCAATAATCAAACCAAAAAAGCTATGTTGAATTTCCAAAAAAATAAATTCCAAATTCCAAACTAATTTCATTAGAGTTAGGAGCTTGAATATTCAATTTAAGGCTTAAGCCTCTGGGTTCTTATCTCTTATTCTTTTATAAAGTTTTATCCCTACCATTATCAATATAGCTAAAATTATTATTCCTAACACCCCAAAAATCCAATTAATACTATTTTTTAAAATTGCTAAAAATACAACTGAAAACAAAATGAGCGTAGAGCCTTCATTCCAAATGCGCATAAACTTAGACGTATATCTAACATCGTCCTTTTGCAATTGTTTAAATATTTGATGTGTTTTAAAGTGATATAAGATTAGTAAAACTACAACCCCTAATTTTATTTGCATCCAACTTAATTCTAACAAAACAGGATTTATAATTAATAGCCAAGCAGCAAAAATGGTGGCTAAAATCGCTGATGGCCAAGTAATGATAAACCATAAACGCTTCGCCATCAGTTTTAATTGATTGCATAGAATTTCCTTTTCGGGTGAGGGCTTATTATTTGCTTCTATGTGATATATAAATAATCTTGGAATATAGAATAATCCTGCAAACCAAGTAATAACAAAAATGAGATGTAATGCTTTTAAATATTGGTAGTATTCCATATTAATTATTGTGTCTCGGCTCCGCTCGACAAGGCTGTAAGAGAGTTTTAATTATAACTTTATCTTTTCCCTCAAGCTATCACTTCAAGGGAAGTCGAGAAGTTAAAGGTCTTTCAATTTTCAATAAATAAATAATTTAATTTTTTAGTGTTAAACGCGTCATTAAATGCTTTAATCTCATTTTTAATTAAATTATTAAAAGTAGAAAGTTGCTCATCAATTTGTTTGGTCAACACATTTTTTACCGCAATATCTTGCTCTGTTGGCGGAAAATCTCCCATCCTTACCAATGCATTTAAATGTCCTAATTTATTAGTTAATCGTATTGGGAAATTTAAAGGATCTTGACGGCTTTTGTTTTTAGTTTGATACAGCGTTTTTTCAATTTCAGAAAACTTCTCTTTTAAGTTTTTAGCTTTTTCTACAAGTTCTTTAACAGTTTCATCGTCTTTATATTGTGACTCAAAAGCACTTAATTGTTCATTTATTTTTCTAACTTTTTTAATGGACTTATGCGCATCATCCATCGTCTTATTTATATCTATTATAAAATCAAATTGTGTTTGCATCTCCATTAAAGAACTTTCAGATCTTGGATCGGCTACAATTGTAAAGGGTTGCGAAATGGTTTCACCATTAACATTAAGACTTACTTTATATTCTCCAGGAATTGCTCTTGGCCCTGTTAAACTTGCCCACCATAAAATCATTCCTTTAAGACGTTCGGCTCCATCATAAGTCATATTCCAAACAAACAGATTTGCTCCTTTTTTTGCTTCAAGCTTATCTTTCTTTTTGTTTTTTGTACTAAATATTTTAATCGTATCGCCTTTTGTGTCAAAGTACGTTAGAGATATTTCGTCTTTTTCATTGTAATCTTTTAAATTAAAATAGGTCAAAACTCCATTAGGATGATTAGTTCCTTCCTTTTTACTTTCTTTTCTACTTCCTCCTCGCATTCTGTAAGTATCCTTTGGATGAAATAAAATATTTGCGTTTTCTCTAATATTATACTGCTGATGTAAAACTGTTAAATCGTCTATTATCCATAAGCTTCTACCTTGAGTAGCAACAATTAAATTATTGTTTTTTATAATTAAATCTGTAATTGGAACGATTGGTAAATTGAGTTGAAATGGTTTCCAGTTTTTTCCATCATTAAACGAAATATACATTCCTGTTTCGGTGCCTGCATATAACAATCCTTTTTGTTTTGGGTCTTCGCGAAGCACTCTTGTAAAGTGTTCAGGATGTATTCCATTTGTAATTTTTGTCCAGGTTTTTCCGTAATCTGTGGTTTTATAAAGATAGGGTGCAAAATCTCCTGTTTTATATTTCGTTCCTGCTATATAACAAGTTCCAGCATCAAAAACACTTGGCTCAATACTATTAATCATCATCCATTCTGGCATTCCTTTAGGAGTTACGTTTTCCCAATTATCTCCGCCATCTTTTGTAACATGTACTAATCCATCATCACTTCCTACCCAAAGTAATCCTTCTTGTAAAACTGATTCTTGAGCAGCAAAAATGGTACAATAGTATTCTACAGATGTATTATCTTGGGTAATTGGACCTCCTGACGATTTTAATTTTTCAGGATCATTTCTTGTTAAATCTGGACTAATAATTTTCCATGATTGACCTTCATTTTCAGTAACATGAACTTGGTTTGAAAATGTATATAGTCGATTTGGATTGTGTTTGGAAAAAATTATAGGAAAATTCCATTGAAAGCGATATTTCATGTTTTCGGCTCCATGACCCATTGGGTTGTCTGGCCAAACATTAATTGCTCTTACAGTTCCTGTTTTATGATTTACTCTTGTTAAAAAGCCATCATAACTTCCCCCATAAATAATATCATCGTTTTTTGGGTCTACCGCAATATGGGCAGATTCTCCACCAGCAGTACTTTCCCAATCATCTTCACTAATGGATATACTATTAGTTCTATGACTTATTCGTATCGTCGAATTATCTTGTTGAGCTGCATAAATACGATACGGAAAATGATTGTCTGTAGTTACGCGATAAAACTGTGCTGTGGGTTGATTATGATATGTACTCCATGTTTTACCTCCATCGTAAGTCACTTGTGCACCACCATCATCACCTACAATAATACGATTTGGGTCTTCGGGAGCAATCCAAAGATCGTGATGGTCGCCATGTGGTGTATTATATGTTTTAAATGTTTTTCCACCATCTATACTTTTATGATAACGAACATTTAAAACATACACTACATCAATATCCTTTGTGTCTGCATAAACACGTGTATAATACCATGCTCTCTGTCGTAATTTACGTTCGCTATTAATTTGAGACCATGTTTCTCCTCCATCATCACTTTTGTATAATCCTCCTTTTTCTTTGTTTTCTACTATTGCCCAAACATGTTGATTATTTATAGGCGATACTGTTACTCCAATAATACCAAGTGTATCCTTTGGGAACCCTTTGTTTTTAGAAATTTCTTTCCAGGTTTCGCCACTATCTGTACTTTTCCATAGCGCCGAACCTTCTCCACCAGAACTCAAACTATAAGGTGTTCGTTGTAAACGCCATGTTGAAGCATATAAAATTCTTGGGTTGGTTGGATCAATAATTAAATCTACAACTCCTGCATGATTATTAGCAAATAGGATTTTGTTCCAGCTGTTTCCACCATCTATACTTTTATAAACGCCTCTATCTTGAGTTGGCTTGTAAATATTTCCTAAAACTCCAGCATAAACAATGTTATGATTTGTAGGATGTATTGCAATTCTGGGTACGTGTCTCGAATTTTTCAATCCAGATTCTATCCATGTTTTTCCAGCATCTACGCTTTTCCAGATACCATATCCAGAAGACACATTGCCACGAACTGTTTTTTCTCCTCCTCCAACATAGATTACATTGGGATCGCTTTTAGAAACTGAAATAGCTCCTATACTTCCTCCAAAATAACCGTCAGAAATATTTTCCCATTCTCTACCTCCAGTAATTGTTTTCCAGATACCTCCACCAGTAGCTCCAAAATAAAATAGATTTGGTTTGTTAGGAACACCAGTTACAGCAGCACTTCGCCCTCCTCTAAATGGACCAACGAGTCTATATTCTAAAGCATCGTATTGGTCTTCATTAAATGTTTGTGCATTTATTTGGGTATCGCATAATAAGAAAAGTAGCATTGCTGCTGTTACTGTTAAAAATCGCATAATTATTTTTGGTTTGGTTATAAGAAAATAAAAGTA